>JASJEG010000201.1 GCA_030064765.1 Acidimicrobiia bacterium
ACTCCGGCCGTGCTGAGCGCCGTTGCGATCGCAGCGCCATTGATCCCGAGCGTCGGGATCAATGTGACGTTGAGAACGATATTCGCAAGAGCCCCCAGGGTCATGGTGCGTTGGTAGTAGCGCTCGCGTCCACTCATTGTCAGGAGCACGCCCGTCGAGCCAACCGACACGTTGATGAACTGACCGAGCGCCAGAATGCGAAGTGCAGTAGCCCCGACCCCGAATTCAGGGCCGAATAGGCTCATGAACCAGGGAGCGGCCGCCTCGATCACTATCAACGCGGGAAGGCCAACCATTGTCCCCAGGAGCGATGTGTTGCGAGCGAGTTGTTCGAGACCCCTGAGGTCACCGGAGTTGTAGAGCACCGCAAGCTTCGGCTGCGCAACATTTGCGATCGCAACGAGCCCAAGCGAAATCAGGAGCGCAGTGCGGGCCGCCGGCGTGTAGGTGCCAACGTCCTCCGGCGTTCCGAACATGCCGATGATGATGACGTCACTCCACATGATGATCAGCGACATCGAGCTCACCACCATCAGGGGCAAGGCAGTACGCATCAGCTTGGACAAGTCGAAGTGACCCCACTGGCGTGCGGGTTTGCCGACCGTGGAGTTCCACTGGATGAACTCGAACAACAGGAACCCGAAGGCGCTTGCCACGACGATGGCCATCGTCACCGTGGCGCTGTCTGTTCCCGATGCCAGGAGGATCAACGAGGCTGCCAACGGCGGACCGAGGACCTGTAGCAGCGTCGACATCACCGGCCGGTAGACCGCCTTGAGAATCTGACCGTAGAGCACGAGCAACGTTTGAGCCGGTATCAAGAATGCAGCTACCCGGATTACCGGCTCAACTTCGGGCTTGTCGAACACAGAGTTGGCGAGCCAGGGCGCCAACGCAAACACCCCCGCCGCTGCAGCAGCTGAGGCGAAACCGGTAACGAGTGCTCCCTGGCGATGGACGCCGGACACCCCTGGCCAATCGTCTTCGGACGCTGCCGTTGCAATGAACCGTAAGGTTGCGGTGTCGACGCCGAGGCTGGCAACGACTGATCCGATTGTTGCCACCGAGTAGGCGAGGTAGTAGTACCCCGATATTTCCGCTCCCAGTGCTCTGGCGATGACGAGTGTCAGAGCGAACTGCGCTCCGGCTGCGGCGATCCTGGCGACCATTACGGCTGCGGCTGTGCGCGCTAGATCGAGATCGAGCGTACTTCGAAGCATCGATCCGGTCTCTCGCAGCCGTCGCACGCTCACGCCTTTGTCTCAGTGCCGCAGCAGCGAGTCGATTCGATGTGGACCATGCCAGCCAAACTCCCGGTCCCTTTCTGCACAGCCTCAGCCGAAGGCTTCAGCCAGTTCGCCTAGCCCTGAGGATACGATGGCGAATGCTGCGCCGTTTGTGTGACAAATGTCGAGGGCATACCCAACTGTCAGGCATGCTTTGCTCGATGGCCAGGGATCGGTCGCAGAGTGGGCTGTGTGCATGGACCGCCTATGCGGTCTGGCCTGTTGGGTGATGTGGGTAACGTGCTCTAAGCCCGATTCGAGGAGATTGACACGATGAGCGGACCAGTCGACGACCGTGTCGAGTCCATCGCCAACCTGGCATCGCTGCGGATCGACGTCAGGGAAGGGCGGGCCGCCGAGGTCGGCGGTATGGGCATCATGCGAGTGCTCCCCACCAAGGGACGAAGGCTGATTGGGCCCTGGTGCTTTGTCGACCTCATGAGCCCCGAAGATGTGGCCAATCCCGATCCGATGGAGGTTGGCCCCCATCCCCACATCGGGTTGTCGACCGTCACCTGGCTATTCGAAGGCGAAGCGCTGCACACGGATTCACTCGGCTCCGAACAGGTGATTCGGCCGGGAGAGCTGAACCTGATGACGGCAGGCCACGGCATTGCCCATGCGGAGCTGGAGGTGCGAACCGGGTCGCAGCACGCTGCGGCGGATTACGTGAAGGGGGCCCAGATGTGGTTGGCCCAGCCCGAGGAGACCCGTCACGGCGGATCGTCATTCCACCATCACAAGGACCTGCCCATCGCTCAGATGGCAGGTGGTGAGGCTCAGGTGTTGGCCGGGACGTTCGCAGGGGCAACGTCACCGATCGTTTCGGATTGGCCGGTCGTCGGCGCAGAGCTGCGGTTGCAGAGCGGCGCCGTCGAGGCTGGTCTGGATCCCGACTTCGAGTACGGCGTGGTCCCCATCGATCGTCGGATCCGAGTCGACGACGTGATCGTCGAGCCGGGTTCGATTGCGATCATCCCCACCGGTTTCGAGCAGCTGCGGGTGGAGTCGGAGGCTGTGGCCGGACGGGTGATGGTGATCGGCGGCAAGCCGTTCCCCGATCGGGTTCAGATGTGGTGGAACTTCGTTGCTCGAACGAGGGAGGAGATCACTACGGCATGGCGGGACTGGCAGTCCCACAATGACGACCGCTTCGCCCCCGTGCAGTCAAAGCTGTTGCGGATAGACGCACCCCGCCCGTTCTGGGTGGGGGACGACTGATCTTCCGACGAGGCGTTCCGGTCGGTCGGCCTCGCCCAAGAGCTGCGGTTTGGACTTCGTCGGCGGAGCCGGCGGCCGCAAAACTGCCAACGGACTGATTGCGCAGCGACCTAGCCGCAGATTCGTACTGGTTCCCGGTGCGGTAGCTGCAGTTTGGACTTCGTCGGCGAAGCCGGCGGGCCGCAAAACTGCCAACGTGCCGATTGCGAGTGGACCTAGCCGCAGATTCGAAGAATCTGCGTACCGGTTAGCAGAGTGAGGTAGCTGCAGTTTCGCTTGCGAAACTGCCAACGGACTCGCCAAAGGCGAGTCCGCGTGCCCCAGGCAGGATTCGAACCTTCTTACCTTGAGGCGACGGCGGGCGAATCGGCCCTGAGTCCCCGCCGTGGGTTGGCTCGTGGGCAGGAAAGAGGGCTCCCCTTGCAGGAAGCGGTGCAAGCCGTCTCGAAGGGTCGACACCGGAGGTGTTGACCCTGGGTGCCCCAGGCAGGATTCGAACCTGCGCTCCCGGCTCCGGAGGCCGGTGCTCTATCCCCTGAGCTACTGGGGCGCGGAGCGGAGTGTACCAAGGCGTCGGGCTGCAGTGGCGAGGGCCTATCCTGACGCCGCACCGAGTTCAGGAACCTCATGTCCCTCACCAAGACTCTCTCCCAGCTCTTTGGTGACGCATTTGCGTCACAGGGGCTCGACCGCGCCTTTGGAGAGGTGGTGGTATCGGCGCGCCCGGATCTTGCCCAATTCCAGTGCAATGGTGCGATGCCGGCTGCCAAGCAGGCCGGGCGCAACCCAAGGGATCTCGCACAGGCCGTCATCGATGCTGTCGAGGACGGCTCGCCATTTGCCGAGTTGTCGCTTGCCGGGCCCGGCTTCATCAACATCACCCTGACCGACGACCATCTCGCAAGCTATGTCGATTCTCTTGCGGTGGAGCCCAAACTCGGAGTGACTCCCGCCGCGCCCAAGCAGATCGTCGTCGACTACGGCGGTCCCAACGTGGCCAAGGAGCTTCACGTGGGGCACTTGCGTCCCGCGATCATCGGTGAGAGCGTCAAGCGGACTCTGCGGACGCTTGGTCATGATGTGATAGGTGACGTGCACCTCGGTGACTGGGGGATACCTTATGGGCAACTCATCGTTGAACTCGAGGATCGCTATCCGAACCTGCCTTACTTCGACGCGCAGCTGACCGACGGCTATCCGGCCGAACCTCCGGTATCAATCAATGACCTTCAAGAGCTATATCCGGTCGCGGCCGCGCGGGCAAAGGAAGACGAAGGTCTTGCGGCTCGCGCCCGGGCCGCAGTCGTGGAGCTGCACGATGGGCGTCCCGGCTACCGGGCGCTGTGGCAGCACATGCGTAACGTCTCCGTCGAGGCCATCAAGGCGGTCTACGACAGGCTCGATGTTGAGTTCGATCTGTGGCACGGTGAGAGCACGATCAACCATCGGCTGCAGCCAATGGTCAAACGGCTCTTCGAGGAGGGTCACGCCGTAGAGAGCGGCGGTGCGCTGATCATCGAGGTGATGAGTGATGAGGACACCAGGGAAATCCCTCCCTTCATCCTGCTGAAGTCTGACGGCGCATCGCTCTACACGACATGGGACCTGGCAACCATCGAAGACCGTATCGAGGAGCTAGGGGCCGAGGAGATCATCTACATCGTCGATGTTCGTCAAGGTCTCCACTTCGAGCAGGTGTTCCGGGCTGCTTACAAAACGGGGATCGCTCCCTCTGACGTTGTGCTGGAGCATCCGGGCAACGGGACTGTCAACGGCCCAGATGGCAAGCCGTTCAAGACCCGTGAGGGCGGGTTGCTGACCCTCCGTGAGTTGATCGACATGGTCGTCACCCGCGCCGCCGAGAGGCTCGAGGAGAACGCACTCGCCGTGGAGTTTGACGACATCGAGAAGGCCGGCATTGCTGAGAAGGTAGGTCTGGCGGCGCTCAAGTACGGCGATCTGCAAAACCATCGCTCCTCCAACTACATCTTCGACATCGACAGATTCACATCTTTCGACGGTAAGACGGGCCCCTACCTGCTCTACGGAGCGGTCCGGATGAAGTCCATGCTTCGGGAGGCAGCGGAGCGCTCCATCAGATCTGGGCAAGTGATCGCTCCTCTGCAGGAACAGGAACGCAACCTGATGCTGCAGTTGACCCGCCTTCCTGAGGTCGTAGAGCGCGCCGGGGAATTGCGCGCTCCGAACCACATTGCGGAGTACGCCTACGAGCTGGTTGCGGAGTTCTCCCGCTTCTACGAGGCGTGTCACATCCTGCGGGAGTCTGACGGCGCCCGCCAAGCGTCGTGGCTGCGGCTGGTGGAGATAACTCTGGCCGCGCTGGGTCTGTTGCTCGACCTGTTGACAATCGAAGTACCGGAGCGGATGTGACTTACGGCCCGATTCCGGCTCATCTGCTGCCGGACACCGCCCAGGTTGTTGACGGACGGCTTCATCTCGGCGGCTGCAACGTCGTTGAGCTTGCTGAGGAATATGGCACTCCACTCTTCGTGTACGACGAGGAGCACCTGCGGGCGCGTTGTCGCGAGGCGGTAGCGGCCTTCCCGGACGGAGTCGCATATGCAACGAAGGCCTTTCTGTCGCAGGCAATGGCACGGGTCGCCCACGAGGAGGGCATGCAACTCGATGTGGCCACGGGCGGTGAGCTGCACGTTGTACTCGAGGCCGGCGTGCCCCCGGATCATCTGGTGATGCACGGCAACAACAAGTCGGTAGA
The DNA here is from genome assembly GCA_030064765.1 of Acidimicrobiia bacterium. Classification (GTDB taxonomy): domain Bacteria; phylum Actinomycetota; class Acidimicrobiia; order Spongiisociales; family UBA5794; genus JAAETI01. The sequence continues at coordinate 5,245 of JASJEG010000201.1, forward strand.
GGAACTCCGGGCAGCCCTCGACGCCGATGTTGGCCGTGTCGTTGTCGACTCGTTTGACGAGCTCGACCGGATTGAGCAGTTGGTCAACGAAGGCGCTACTGCGCCCCGGGTGTTGATCCGCGTCAATCCCGGTGTTGACGCCCATACCCATGAGTACCTTCAGACCGGTGTCCCCGACTCGAAGTTCGGCTTTGGGATCGCCAGCGGAGACGCTGCGGCGGCCCTGGCACGCGCTCGCACCTCACCGCTGATGGAACTCGTTGGAGTTCACGCCCACATCGGAAGTCAGGTGTTCGTAGTGGATTCATTCCGCAGGGCAATCGGTGTCCTTGCTCCGTTCCTCGCAGAGCATGAGCTTGCCGAAATCTCGATCGGTGGCGG
>JASJEG010000038.1 GCA_030064765.1 Acidimicrobiia bacterium
GAGAGCCTGGACACTGCCTTGCCGGCGATCCCCGAAAGCGGTTGGATGCCGCCACTCAACGGCGTGGTCGAGATCTTCACCCGAGAGATCAAGCGCGTCGAGTTGTGGGGCTTCCTACTGGTGGCGGTAGCTGTGGGCGTTGTCTACCACTACCTGATCAACAAGACGCGGATCGGTTTCGACTTGCGGGCGTCTGGGGAGAACCCAACGGCGGCTGAGGTCAGCGGTACCGATCCGAAGAAGATGATCATGGCCGCAATGCTGCTCGGTGGCGCGGTTGCCGGCTTGGTCGGCCTCCCGGAGTTGCTCGGCGACTCGCACGCCTACAACCTGCGATTCACCCGCAATCTCGGATTCAACGGCATCGCGGTAGCGCTGCTCGGTCGCAACCATCCCGTCGGTATCGCCATCGGCGCCCTAGTCATCGGCTGGCTCGACCGAGCTTCCGGAGTCCTCGAGGTGCGCGGCGACGCACCACGCGAGATCGTGGCGATCATGACCGGGGTGATCATCCTGGCCGCTGTTGTCGCCTATGCGGTGGTCGAGCGGAAGCGCCGCGCCGAGGAGGCTGCAGCGGCAGCAGCAGCCACAGCCGCAGCCAGGGAGGAACGCGAGGAGTTTCAGGCCCAGCAAGAACAAGTGGGTGACGGCGAAGGAGGTGGGTCATGAGTGATCAGCGACCCACTCCCGACCTGACAACCGGCTGGAGCCAGTTCACCCATCGTCTCGGCGAGTGGTCTCCGCTGGGGCGGGCAGAACAAGCATCCACTCGCACCTGGATTCTCGCCGGACTCGGAATCGTGATGCTGCTAGCGGTCACCCAGCAGTTCGCCAAGCTCGAGACCAAGGACCTCACATCCAGCGGCACATGGGTCATCGCCCTGGCCTGGTCCGTGCCGATCTTGATGGCCGGTCTCGGCGGCATCTTCTCCGAGCGCACCGGCATCGTGAACATCGGTCTCGAAGGCATGCTCGTCCTCGGAACCTGGTTTGGCGCGTTTGGCACGCTCGTATATGGACCGTGGTGGGGCATGGTGATCGCCGCCATCGCCGGAGCCTTCGGTGGCGCCTTGCTGGCGCTGGCGACGGTGACGTTCAACGTCGATCACATCGTTGCGGGTGTTGCCATCAACATCATGGCGCCAGGGATAACCCGCTTCCTGGCGAGTATCCACTTCCCGGACCGGGGCGGCTCGATCACGCAGTCACCCACCATGACCGGTGTGAGCAGCTTCTCGCTGCCCTTCCTGGCCGGAGGCGAGATCTTCGGATGGGAGAGCCCAGACATGCTCGGGCGGATCGAGAGCTGGGACTGGTTCTTCGTGTCCGACCTTGCCGGCGTCACCCGCGGATTTGTGTGGCAGATGTCGTGGTTGACCCTGGTGGCGATCATCATCGTGCCGGCCTCGACGTACCTGCTCTGGAAGACCGCTTTCGGTCTCCGGCTGCGCAGCTGCGGGGAGAACCCCTACGCTGCCGACTCGCTTGGTGTCAACGTCTACAAGTACAAGTACTACGGCGTCATCATCGGTGGGGCCCTCGCCGGCTTCGGCGGCGGCTTCTTGTCGGTGCAGCTGACCGGCATCTACCGCGAGGGGCAGACTCTCGGCAAGGGCTTCATCGGTCTTGCCACGATGATCTTCGGCAACTGGCGTCCGGTCGGAACTGCGCTCGGCGCCTTGCTGTTCGGATTCACCGAGACCCTGCGGCTCCGCGATCCCAACGCGGCTCATGGTTTGCTGCTCTTGATCGTCATCGGGCTGGCACTCCTGATCGGCCGGGCGCTGCTCCAGCGGCGCGGGCAGGTAGCCGCCTGGCTGGGTGCGACGGCAGCGGTGATCCTGATTTGGTACCTGAGCACCGATTCGGTACCGAACCAGTTGCCGCGAATCGCTCCCAACATCGCAGTGCTGGTGGTGATGGTGTTTGCCACCCAGCGACTCCGGATGCCGGCGGCAGATGGGCAGCCCTATCGGAAAGGCGAGGGCGGGTAGTTGCGCGCCGCCCGCCCGTCAGACGGGCAGGGCGGCACGTGGCAGTTTGCTTTGCGAACTGCACCCGCCGGTTACTCGAGAGAACCCTCCCTTCGGGGAGGGTTCTCCGCGCTTCAGGCCAGCTCGCGTCCGGTCTTCACCTTCCGCCACACCTCTCCGCGCAGCAGCGGTTGGTCGACCTCGAGGTCGACGCTGGCGATGGGGCGGAACTCGAACGCCGCGTTGAAGAGTCCCTCGACGAGAACCGGTACCGGTTCCGATGTTGCCTCCACCAGAGTGATCAGGTCGGGTGCGTCGCTGCCGAAATCGATGAAGGCGTGATGTGGCGCAGCACTCGACACTGCGTACTCCGGGGTGTCGCCCAAGGGCACTTCCTGCGGGTCGGCGCTAGCGGTCCACGGAACCAAGAACTCCCTCTCCCCCGCCATGACTCGCAGCTGCAGCTCCTTCACCCGAACCGGACCCGCCCATTGCGAGGTCAAGTAGCAGGTCATCTGCAAGCGAAACTCCACATACGGCGGTTGCTCATCCCTGACTCTGAGCCAGCCCAGCGGTGGATCTACACAGCGCAGGCGCCAGCCCGGCCGGAACAGCAGCTTCATCAGCTTGCCCGCCACCACTCCTCCTCTAGAAGAGACCCCGGTCGTGAGACCGGGGTGCTTATCGAGAGTTCGATTACATCGAACTCGAACGTGATTGAATCACCCAATCACTTCTTCTTGTGCCTGTTGGCCTTCTGCCGCTTGCGATACTTGTGCTTCGACATCTTCTTGCGGCGCTTCTTGATCAGTGAACCCAATTCAAACCTCAAACTCATATGGCAAAGGAACGGCCGCGGGACGCACCCGACGGCCGCAGGGGGCATAGGTTCGCGAATCGGCGCGCAAATCGCAAGCCGGTTCTCCGGCCGGCTACGAACTACAGGAAACAGTGCCCCCTACAATCCCCTCGATCATGAACCCCATCATTGGTATCACATCGCGCCAGCCCGTCATCAAAACCTCAGGCGGGGAACTGGAAGCTCACGTCGTCAACAAGGTATACACAGACGCAGTTATCCGGGCGGGAGGCACTCCAATCACACTGCCTCCGGTTGCACCAAGTGAGGCCTCTCGAATCGTCGACCGAATCGACGGCTTGGTCCTTTCCGGCGGGGGCGACATCGACCCCTCGTTCTACGGCGGGAAACCGCACGATGACATGTACGCCATCGATCCACGTCGTGATGAATTCGAGTTCGCCCTCGTCCGCGAGGCCCAATCAAGAAAGCTGCCTGTGCTGGCAATCTGCCGCGGGCTTCAGGTTCTCAACGTTGCGCTTGGCGGAAGCCTCATCGAGGACATCCCATCGGAAATCGGTAGCACAGACCACTCGGTGCGGGGACCGGAGGTGGTCAATTGCCACCAAACCGTCAAGATCGAGCCGGACAGCCTGGTAGCTGCAGCGATCAACAACAGCGAAGCATGCGTCAACTCCATTCACCACCAGGCGGTGCGCCAGGTGGCACCAGGATTCCGTGCCGCAGGTTGGACAAGCGACGGTGTCGTCGAGGTACTCGACCCAGACGACCATTCCTGGCCGATACTGGCGGTGCAGTGGCACCCTGAGTACCTAGCAGTCGAGGACGACGAAGCCTCTCTGGCGTTGTTCGCAGCCCTCGTCGAATCGGCCAATCATCAGGCCAATATCACTCAGTAGAAATCGAAGTGCCGCAGCGGCGGCCGATACATCTCGAGCACCGGCGTTCGATCACCGTAGATGTACACAGGTTGACCCAGGAAGAAGTAGTCCTTCAGCTTCTCGCTGTCCCACATCGTCACCCGGACACAGCCGTGCGAGTCGGGATAGTTGGGGACACTGCCCGACCCGTGAACCGCAAACCCGCCCAGGAAGTAGTACGGGTTGTACAACGTGCCGAGAAACGACCGCCGGGCTCCATCGATATTGCGCTCGAACGAGTACTCCCCTTCCGGTGTAACTGCGTAAGCGCGCGTCCCCCGCGATGTCTTGTACAACTCGCCGTTGCCAGACGAGATGGGGGCCGCGTAGACGACCTCCTGGTTCTCCAGCACATAGAGGACCTGCTTGCCCAAGTTCACCTCGACGCGATCGGCATGTCTCTGGTGTGGAAGCTCGATCGGTTCGCTCAGCAGATCCCACATATCCGTGGTGAACACGCCATCGACCGGCAGCTCATGGTGTTTTTGGAACGCATAGACGGCGTGGCGGGTCTCCCGCCCGAACGTATCTCCCTCGTCGGCGTTGAAGCCTGCGGCGTTGAGTCGTCGGTTCAGTTCTGCCACAAGCGGGGCTTGATCGCCATAACTGAAGTCGGAAGGCTGGGCGGCCAGTGCAGCGTCACCTTCGTCGAAGGAAACTCCCGTCGACAGAAGGGCAATCGCCAATGCCCATACCCCAAACACGCGCCCATCCCCTGATCGTTGGCGGCGATACTAACCGGTACAAAGGTCGACTTGGCGTCTCAATCCCATCCGGTCTTGGCTACGTCGAGAATCACCACCCGGCCCCGTCCGGCGATCGCCTCTTCCATCGCTGCGACAACGGGTGCCGTATTGAATGCGATTGCCAGGGCTGTCGGTCCGGCACCGCTCCACGAGGTGTGCAGCGCCCCTGCCTGCCGGGCTGCAGCCATGAGCTCCCCTGTAACCGGCGACAGCGGATTCCGGTAGAGCTCGTGTAGCTCGTCGCCGTCCGCCTGCGCCAGCGCGGCTGGATCACCGGTGCGCAACCCTTCGACCAGGAAGGCCAGACGGGCGGCATTGCGGACTGCCGCCGCTCGGGGCACTTCGTCCGGCAAAGCGTTACGCGCATGGCTCGTCCGGAGACGCTCGTCGGGAATACCAAATACGAAGTGGAGCTCAGGCGATAGCTCGAGATGTCGCAACTCGCCCCCGGCGACGGCCACTAGACCCCCGTATACGGCGGCGCCCGCGTTGTCACCATGCCCCTCGATGGCTGTTACCAGCTCGTAGAGTGCTTCGGACTCAGGCTCCTCACCCATAGCTCGCATGGCTGCCGCGGCGGTGGCGACCATCACCGCGGCGCTCGATCCCAACCCCCTGGACCGCGGAACCTCGCTATCGATCTCGAGCTGGACCGGTCTGCCGATGGCCTTCTCGGCAACCAGGCGGACGAGGTCGTTCGGCTTCGGCTCGAAGCTACGCCCCAACTCGGTGACCGTCCAACTATCGGCCAGGTGAGCCGAAACCCGACAGCGCAGCTCAACTGCGAGTCCGAGACAATCGAAGCCGGGGCCCAGATTGGCCGTAGATCCTGGGGCTGTTGCGTAGCCAGTACTCACCTGCAGGAGTCTAGAAGGCGGGTTGCCCCGGGCAGCGGCGAGCGGACCCCTAGAAGTCCCAATCTGACTTGGGCGGAGGAAGGCGGAGAACTCTGCCCAGGTCGGCAAGCAGATCGTCAGGGCCGGATAGATCGTCAGTGGCTGCCAGGCCGGTTGCCGGGCGAACACCCAGCCATAGGCGGGTGAATGCCCCGACACTCGCCTCCAGAATTGGAAGCTCGTCGCTCGACCCCAACTCTGCACTGGACTCAGGACCAAGCTCGACGACGTAGTCACCGGCGACACCACGCCATGGCGAAGAGTCGTCGAGGACGGATGCGATCGGGTCGCTCAAACGTAGATTGAACCGCACGGGGTCGCTTTCGAGTTGGGTGGCAGCCAGACAGGCTGGGACGTCGCACATCCGGAACTGCATGTATGCAGCTGAACGGTTCCGCGACTCGTACGTCGACTTCTCAGAGATGCGGTTGCGGCGAAACGGTTGATCGATGAGGTCCTGCAGCTGAATCTGCGCCGGCTCCCGCATCCTCACCAGGTGGATCTGGTCACCCAGGCTGGCGACTACCGCCATCAGCTCCAGGAATTGATTCAGATTCTGGTACGCCATCCACCAAGCGTTGAGCGGACCATTCTCGAGATCCTTCGCGCTGAACCACACGTAGTGTGTCAGCTCGCCACTCGGCCCGTCGTTGAAACCCAAGCCGAAGCCGTTGCTTGCCCACATTGCCTCAGACCGGGTTGCCGCCGCAGCTTCGATCGTGCACGATCCATGGCCGCGCAGCCGGTGCAGGCGTGCCCGGTGCATGGCTTCCCAATCGTCCCTGCGAACACGCCGCGGGGGACGCGCCTTGAGAGGGATCTGCAAGTGGGCCGGATCGAGGGCGTACCAATGCTCGTATACCCCGGTGCCATATCCCAGCTTGTTGTAGAACCCCTGATCGAAGATCCCAAGACCGCTCACCAGCGCCCCCTCTGCCGCGGCATCGGCGATCGCAGCAGCAGTCAGACCTTGTGCGAGACCTTGCCGGCGCGCCACGTGGCTCGTTGTAACCGCTGCCACGACAGACAGCGACAGGTCGTTGTCGAGGTAGCGGATCGTTCCGGGCCCCGTGGCCACGTAACACTCTGCCGAACCCTCGATCTCGGCAATGAGCCCGTCGTAGTCATCGACAAAGTGCCGCAACCCCTCCTGGTGATCGTCATTGCCGCGTTCGATCCAGCCGACCTCTTGCCAGATCTGGGTGACGGCTTCGAAGTCAGATTCGGGGTTGTAGGGACGAGTCTGCACGAAAGAGCTCCTTGATTCGCGGAGATTCTATTAGGCCCGCCGGCAGATCAGCCGAGACAACACAGACCAATGCCGTTCTAGCCTCGAAGGGTCGATGAGAAGCTACCGCCATCTGTTGTTGGTCTTCACACTTGCCGCAGCAGTCTTACCGCCTCTCGCTGCCGATGCCAACGCGACAACCGGCTTTGTCGATGTCGACGATGGCGACACCTTTGCCGAACCTATCGCCTGGCTCCGAGCCGAGGGCATCACTCGCGGATGCAACCCGCCAGTCAACAATGCTTACTGTCCTTGGGCTTCTGTGAGCCGAGGGCAGATGGCTGCGTTCCTGGCGCGGTCGCTGCGGCTGGAGGCCGATGTGCCCGACAGATTCATCGATGACACCGATTCGATGTTCGAGCGCGACATCAACCAGCTGGCCGCCGCCGGTATCACACGCGGCTGCAACCCGCCGGCCAACGACCGGTTCTGCCCGACCGCCGCAGTAACTCGATCACAGATGGCTGCGTTCCTGGCTCGGGCGTTTGGGTTGCCGACGAGCGATGCAGATCCGTTCGTCGACGATGAGGGATCACCATTCGAAGGTGACATCAACCGCCTGGCAGCAGCAGGGATCACGACCGGCTGCAACCCGCCCGCCAACGACAGGTTCTGCCCGCAACAAGCGGTAACCCGAGCCCAGATGGCGGCCTTCCTATGGCGGGCGCACGGCTCTCCCGACGCGACCTCATCTCACCGCCTAGTTGCCGCAGGCGACATCGCCGAATGCGCCCTAGACAGCGACGAAGCGACCGCGGACCTGATCGACGAGTTGCTGCCCGGGACGGACGGGATCGTCGCAGCGCTCGGGGACACCGTCTACCCGGATGGATCGCCGGAGCACTACGCCGCCTGCTACGAGCCGAGTTGGGGCCGGCACCGCGCTCGCACCCGGCCGGCGGTCGGCAACCACGAGTACTACACCCCGGGCGCCTCCGGATACTTCGAGTACTTCGGATCGGCCGCAGGCGATCCGGGCCACGGGTGGTACTCATACGAGCTCGGCTCCTGGCAGATCATCGTCCTGAACAGCAACTGCCACCAAGTCGATTGCGAAGCCGGATCAGAGCAGGAGAGTTGGCTACGCAACCAGCTCGCCGCCAATCCCCGAATGTGCACCCTCGCCTACATGCACCACCCCAGGTTCTCTTCGGGCATGCACGGCGATTCCGATCAGCTGGCCGACTTGTGGTCGGCGCTCGAGGAGCATCGAGTGGAAGTAGCCCTCGCAGGACATGACCACAACTATGAACGCCTGAGTCCATTGACGGCAGATGGCAGTATCGATCCAACCGGGATCGCATCCTTCGTCGTCGGCACCGGCGGTACCTATCTCCGTCCAGTGCTCGAGCAAAGGATGGGTAGCCAGGTCGTCTTTGACGAAGCCCACGGCGTGCTCGCACTGGACTTGTTCCCAACCGGCTACACGTGGCAATTCGTAGACACCGCAGGGGTCACACTCGACAGTGGCTCTGCGTTGTGCTCCTGATCGCCTGGAGACATTTTCCTCTGGACCATCAACCGGCTAACCCTCACAATGGGCCTAGCAAGACGGAGGCGGAGGATGCTGGTGAGCGATTCACTGACTGGCGCAGCGCGTCGAAGAAGCGAACTCGAACAAGCACTGCAGAACGTCGAGAAGTCGGCAGCCGCACCTGCAGCTCACGAGTCGTGGGGTAGTGACCTCGCGTCTAGCGTCAGGCAGCTTCAGTCTGCACTGAACCATCACGTCGCAGAGGTCGAAGCACCGCAGGCGTTGCTCGAACAGATCGTGGAGAAGGCTCCCCGCCTGCAAAGAGCCGTCGAATCCACCCGGCAACATCATGCAATACTCGCCCACGCCATAACCGACCTCTTGGGCAAGCTCGGTGACCCCGTAGCGACGGCCGCAGACATTCGCCTCGACGTCATCGAAATCCTCAACGACTTCGCCCGTCATCGCCAGGACGGCGCCGACCTGATCTACGAGGCATATGACGTAGACATCGGCGGATACTGAACCGAGGAACAGCTCATGGTCTCTCGGCCCGCGAACGCCAACCGCGGCTCTCTACTCGAGTGGCGTTGCCTGGCTATAGTGCGCGCCAACCAACCTTTAAGCCCGGTCCCGTGAGGCCGGAAAGGGAGTTGATGTGAAAAGGGGAAGACCCGGCGCGCTCGTACTCGCTGACGGCACTCTATTTCGCGGGACCGCAGTCGGCGCAGCCGGAATCGCAACCGGAGAGGTGGTCTTCAACACCTCGATGACCGGTTACCAGGAGATAGCTACCGACCCGTCCTACGCGCAGCAGATCGTCACGCTCACCTGCCCTCACATCGGCAACTACGGAACGAACGCCGCAGACGATCAGGCTCGTCAGGTGTTTGCCACTGCCGTCGTGACTCGGGCAATGACCATGACCCCTTCCAACTGGCGAGCCCAGCAGTCCTTCCCCGAGTGGCTCGAAGCCAAGGGAATCGTCGGTCTTACAGACGTCGACACGCGCCGCCTCACCCGCCATATCCGCACCCACGGCGCCATGCCAGGCGCCATCGCTGCGGACGGGACACAAGCTGAGCTGGAGGCAACGGCGCGATCAGTACCCGTAATGGAGGGACTCGACCTCGCCTCAGTCGTCTCGACCGCCGAACCTTACGTGGTGGAGGCAATCGGCCGCAGGCGGGCGACCGTTGTCGCAGTCGACCTCGGGATCAAGCAACGCATCATCGACGAACTTGCCGGGCGGGGGCTGACAACACACGTGGTGCCCTCCTCCACTACGGCCGAGCAAATCCTCGCCTACGAACCAGACGGGTTGTTCCTATCCAATGGCCCAGGCGATCCTGAACCACTCGAAGGCGTCGTCGCCACGCTGCGCGCGCTGCTCGGCAGGCTTCCCGTGTTCGGGATATGCCTCGGCCACCAAGTGCTGGGATTGGCGCTGGGAGCCACGACGTACAAACTGCCATTCGGGCATCACGGCGGTAACCACCCGGTCAAGCGGGTTGCGGACGGCAAGGTACAGATCACCGCGCAGAACCACGGATTCGCAGTCCGGCCCGCTGGGAACGGCTCCGGAGCATTCCAGAGCGAATTTGGACCGGTCGAGGTGACCCACATCAACCTGAATGACAACACCGTCGAGGGCTTGGCCTGCAGAGACGCGTCCGCAGTATCGGTGCAATACCACCCTGAGGCCGCACCGGGTCCAAACGATGCCCGTCATCTGTTCGACAACTTCGCCACTCAGGTGGCGATGCGAGGTTCCTGATGCCGCGCCGCAACGACATCGCATCGATCCTCATCATCGGCTCCGGACCCATCGTGATCGGCCAGGGATGCGAGTTCGACTACTCAGGTACCCAGGCGGTGAAGGTGCTGCGCGAGGACGGGTACCGGGTGATCCTCGTGAACTCGAACCCGGCCACCATCATGACGGACCCCGAGTTCGCCGACGCCACCTACATCGAACCGATCACGGCTGAGGCCGTCGAGGCAATCATCGAGCGGGAGCAACCCGACGCCATCCTGCCGACGCTCGGCGGACAAACGGCTCTCAACGTCGCGATGGAGCTGGTCCAAGAAGGCGTGCTTGGTAAGCACGGCGTCGAGATGATCGGTGCAACGCCGCACGCAATCGAAGCAGCCGAGGATCGCGGCCGGTTCAAGGAACTGATGGATGGCATCGGACTGGAGACTGCGCGGGCCCGGTACGTGAAGGATCTCGAGGAGGCTAAGAGGGCGGTGACCGAGCTCGGCTACCCGGTGATGATTCGACCCAGTTTCATCCTCGGTGGCGGCGGCACCGGTATCGCCTACGACGACGACCAGCTCGAGCAGGTTGTCGCTACTGGATTGGCGGCCTCTCCGCTCAGTGAGGTGCTGATCGAGGAATCCATCCTCGGCTGGAAGGAGTATGAACTCGAGGTGATGCGGGACGAGGCCGACAACGCGGTAATCGTCTGCTCCATCGAGAACCTCGATCCGATCGGCGTCCATACCGGAGACTCGATAACGGTTGCCCCGGCGATGACTCTCTCCGACGTTGAATACCAGGAGATGCGCGACGAGGCACTCGCCTGCCTGCGAACAATCGGAGTCGACACCGGAGGCTCGAATGTTCAGTTCGCCGTAGATCCCGATACCGGACGCCGCATCATCATCGAGATGAATCCCAGAGTGTCCCGCTCGTCGGCTCTTGCATCGAAAGCGACCGGCTTCCCTATCGCCAAGATCGCCGCCCGCTTGGCCGTCGGCTACACCCTTGATGAGATAACCAACGACATCACCGGGGCAACCCCGGCATCCTTCGAGCCCGTCCTCGACTACGTAGTGGTGAAGATCCCGCGGTTCGACTTCGCCAAGTTTCCGTCGGTGGCGCCGGTGCTGGGAACCTCGATGCAGAGTGTCGGTGAGGCAATGGCGATCGGGAGAACCTTCCCGGAGGCGCTGCAGAAGGCTATCCGCAGTCTCGAGATCAGCCGAGGCGGCCTGAACGCCGACCGGGCTGAGGAGCCTTTGCTCAACACGGCGACCGCGGAGCTGCTGGAGGCAATTGCGGTTCCCTCCCCGAATCGTCTGTTCCAAATCGCCGAACTGTTCCGCAGGGGATTCATCCCCTACGACCTGCCAGCAACCGGAATCGATCCCTGGTTCCTGGATCAGCTACTGGATATCGTGGCGGTGCGGCACCGGCTCGAAGCCGCTACCCCCACAGCCGACCTGATTCGGCTGGCGCGTCGCCATGGTTTTGGCGGGGAACAACTCGGCTACCTATGGGACTTGACCATTCCGGAGGTTCGCGCCCTATCGGCCGAGCACGGGGTGGAAGCGACCTTCAAGACGGTGGACACCTGCGCTGCAGAGTTCGAGGCCAAGACACCGTACTTCTACAGCACATGGGAAGACGAGGACGAGGCGCCTCCTTCCGGCGACCGCACGGTTGTCGTGCTGGGGTCGGGACCAAACCGAATCGGCCAGGGGATCGAGTTCGATTACTGCTGTGTGCATGCCTCGCTGGCCCTGCAGGAAAGCGGCTACGACGCAGTGATGATCAACTGCAATCCGGAGACGGTGTCTACCGACTACGACACGTCGACCCGCCTGTACTTCGAGCCGTTGACCCCCGACGATGTGCTGGGGGTCATTGACAAGGAGAACCCGCACGCCGTGATCGTGCAGCTCGGAGGGCAGACCCCACTCAAGCTGGCGCATGCCCTCGAAGCCGCCGGGGCTCCTATTGCCGGGACCAGCCCCGACATCATCGATCTCGCCGAAGATCGGAAACGGTTCGCTGCCCTCTGCACAGAAATAGAGGTGCCGCAGCCGCCCAACGGAACCGCCACCACGCAGGCTGAGGCAGAAGCCATCGTCGCAGCCATCGGCTTCCCCGTCCTCGTCCGCCCCTCGTACGTTCTTGGGGGGAGGGCTATGCGCATCGTCTACACGCTCGATGAGCTGGACGACTATCTGAGCGAGATCACAGATCCTCGGCGGGGAGAAACGATCGACCTCGCCACCAGTCCACTCCTCATCGACCGGTTTCTCGAGAGCGCGGTCGAAGTAGACGTAGACGCCATCTTCGACGGCACCGACCTGTTCATCGGCGGCGTCATGGAGCATGTCGAAGAAGCCGGGGTGCATTCCGGTGACTCGGCGTGTGTCATCCCACCCCCAACCCTGGGACCAATCGCTCACCGGCACATTCTTCAGTACACCGAGGCTCTGGCCCGAGGCCTCGATGTGTGCGGTCTGCTCAACATTCAGTTCGCCGTCCAGGACGACAGCGTGTTCGTGCTCGAAGCGAATCCGCGAGCCTCCCGGACCGTCCCGTTCGTTTCCAAGGCGACCGGAATCCCGCTCGCCAAGATCGCCACCCGGGTGATGATGGGCGAGAGCATCGAGACGATGCGCAACCACGGCATCCTGCCATCCGGTTCCCCGGCCGCTCCTGAGCACGTCGCCGTGAAGGAGGCGGTCTTGCCGTGGTCCCGCTTCCCTGGAGAGGACAGGATCCTGGGACCGGAGATGCGATCTACCGGCGAGGTCATGGGCATCTCCGCATCTCTAGGCGCCGCCTACGGCAAGGCAATCCTGGCCTCCGGAGCCCGAATTCCCACAGGGGGCACACTGTTTCTATCGCTCGCCGACCGCGACAAGGAACTCGGGGTCGCTACCGGGCGCATCTTCTCAGATCTCGGATTTCGCATCGTTGCTACTCGCGGGACCGCGGCCGCCTTGCAGGAGGCCGGGATTGCAGCCAGCCACGTTGACAAGGTTGGAGAAGGCCCGTGGGATCCGGTCCGACTCATCCAGGATGGCCTGGTCGACATCGTCATCAACACGCCACGCGGTCAGCGCGCTCGCGGGGATGGGGCGCTGATCAGGCGCGCTGCGACCCGCCACGCTATTCCGTGTGTTACGACGATCCAGGGCGGTCACTCCGTCGCACGAAGCCTCCGCTCCGGCCGTGAAATGATCCTCGAAGTCGAGCCGCTTCAGGGGCACCACGCCCGGCTGCGTGCCTAACCGTGTACCGGCGGGTTCTCGAGCACCCTCCGTGCGCGCTGCGGACGCAAGAACCGAGGCGAAGAGGGGTATGGTTGGTTAGCGGGGGAAGTGCGTTGGAGATGGAGCCATCGAAGCCTACGTACTGATCCAAACCGAGATCTTGCAGCAAGCATCCGTTGCCGATGCCGTAGGGAAAATCCCGGGCGTTGGCAGTACCGCCGCCGTCATCGGCCCCTATGACGTTATCGCCCGCGTTGCAGCCGAAGACATCCCGTCACTCGGAAAGCTGGTAATCACCAGGATCCAGTCGGCGACGGGGGTGCTCCGCACCATCACGTGCCCTGTGGTTCATCTCTAGCGATCCGAACGCGCTGCCCGGCGTTGATCGGGCCCGAGAGATCTTCTAGCCGCCAGTTCTTGCTCCGCGGCTCCGCCGGATGAGCTTCTCGAGTTCGACCGCCCAAAACACGATCGACGCCACTGCGATCGCGATACCGAGTTCCATCGCAGATAGCGGCTCGGTGCCGAAGACGCGCTGCAGCGGGCCCCAGTAGACCACGATCATCTGCAAGGCGAACGTAATCAGGACCGCACCGAGCAACGGCTTGTTGCTCCGCAGGCCCAGCGTGAACAGCGAGTCGCGGTCCGAACGAACCGACATAGCTTGACCCATCTGCGACAGGGTGAGCACGGTGAAGATCATCGTCTGCCAGGCGGCATTGTCGTCCCGGTAGTAGAAGAGACCACCCAGTAGCGAGACCACACCCATCAGCAATCCCACCCAAAGGATGTGCTTGCCCATGCCCCGCCCGAAGATGTTCTCGCTGGGTGCATACGGCTCCCGGTTCATGACGTTCTTCTCGGAGGGCTCGAAGGACATCGCCAGCCCGGGCAGGCCGTCGGTCACGAGGTTGATCCAGAGGATTTGAATTGCGGTGAGCGGCAGCGGGAGGCCGAGGAACGGAGCCAGCAACATCGTGATGATCTCGCCGCTGTTGCTGGTCAACGTGTATTTGATGAACTTGCGAATGTTGTCGTAGATGGTGCGACCTTCGCGAACCGCCTTCACGATCGTCGCAAAGTTGTCATCGAGCAGCACCATGCCTCCGGCCTCTTTGGAGACGTCGGTGCCCGTAATGCCCATGGCTACCCCGATGTCGGCCTTGCGTAGCGCCGGAGCATCGTTGACGCCGTCGCCGGTCATAGCAACGACTTGGCCTTGGGCCTGCAGCTCACCAACGATGCGCAGCTTGTGCTCCGGCGAGACCCTGGCGTAAACCGAAACCTCTGGAACAACGCGGGCGAACTCGTCGTCGTCCATCTGGTTCAGCTCGGCCCCGGTCACTACCCGGTTGTTCTCGCTGATGCCGACGTCGGCTGCGATACGACGTGCCGTCAGCGGGTGGTCACCGGTGATCATGACTGGTCGAATCCCCGCCCGTCTGCAGGCGCGGACAGCTTCGGGTACCTCGGGACGCGGCGGATCCACCATCGTCACCATTCCGAGGAGGGTCAGTTCGCTCTCGAGGTCCTCGACATCCGCATCGGCCGGGAGCTGATCCAAGGCACGCAGCGCCACCCCTAAAACGCGCCGACCCTCGTTCGCCAGGTCCTCGTTGATCCGCTGCACGCTCGACAAGAGCTCACCCTGCAGCGGCATGACGCCTGCGGCGGCCCACACTCGACTGGAAATGTCGATCAAGCTGTCCGGGGCACCCTTGACGAAGGCCACCCAGTTGCCACCGATCACATCCCGCATGTCGGTGGGGACCTCATGCACGGTCGTCATCCGCTTGCGCTCCGATGTGAAGGGCGCCTCGGCGACTCGTGGCCAGGCAGCGTCGAGCTCTCGCTTGTCCAAGCCTGCAATCTGGGCCGCAACCGCAAGGGCTACCTCCGTGGGATCTCCCACATGCTCCTCGGCCGTTTGACCCAGCACCGTGTCGTTGCAGAGAGCGACCCCCGCGCAAGCCATCCAAGCGCTGCTTTCTCGATCCGCATCTGTGAGTGCCACCGCGGCCAATTCACGGACGCTCGAATCGGTGGCCAGCTCGGTCGCCACCATGCGGTTCTGCGTGATAGTCCCGGTCTTATCAGAGCAAATGACGGTGACCGAACCCAGCGTCTCGACCGCGGGCAGCTTCCGAATCAGCACCTCACGGCGCAGCATGCGCTGGGCCCCTAGCGACAGGGCGATTGTCACCACTGCCGGCAGACCCTCCGGCACAGCAGCAACGGCGAGAGCGATGGCCGTAAGGAACATCTCCCGGAGTTCCTCCCCACGGAGCAAGCCGAGCATGAACACAACGGCCACGATGCCGACGGCTGCTACAGCCAAACCCTTGCCGAGTTGTGCCATGCGGCGTTGCAACGGCGTTGCCGACCGGTCGATGGTCTGGATGAGCTCCGCAATGCGGCCGAGCTCGGTCGCCATGCCGGTCCTGACGACCACCGCCGCTCCCTTACCGTGGGTGACGCTGGTGCCCATGTAGACCATATTGCGCCGATCCCCGACGCTGAGGTTCTCCGAGTCGAGAGCCGCCGTCGTCTTCTCTACTGCATAGGCTTCGCCGGTTAGCGCCGCTTCGGCAACCTGCAGACTGATCGCTTCCACCAGGCGGCCGTCGGCCGGCACCGATGAGCCGGCTTCGAGCAGCACCACGTCACCGGGAACAATGGCGACGGCCGGCACGTCGCTCACCGCTCCCCCATCGCGCCTTACTCGGACGCTGGGAACAGCAAGCATCTTGAGGGCTCGGATTGCACGCTCGGCCCGATACTCCTGCACGAAACCCAGCACTGCATTGAGAACCACGATCACGAGAATCACGACTGCGTCTTTGACGTCACCAATCGCGGCTGCGATGGCGGCCGCCACCATGAGAACGATGACCATGACATCAGTGAACTGGTTGAGGAATATGCGCCACGGAGGCGTTCCCCCGGTTTCGACGAGCTCATTGGGCCCGGTCTCGGCAAATCGCCTCTCAGCTTCGGAGGTAGTCAGCCCAGACGTGGCGTCGACAGCCATCTCGTCGAGCACTGCGGCAATGTCACGGGTGTGAAACAGGGTCTCGGTTTCGCTATGCGAGGCGGTGGTGGGTGAACTCACGAGAGTGACGTTACCGTCGCATCCGATCGACGATGTCGATCTCGACTGGGGTGCAACGCCGGCATCAACTCACCAAGCCGAAGGCATCGGGATAGCGAACCGCCCCCGTCGCAACGGGCGCGACCTCATCCAGATGCAAGGCCATGAAGCTGCCCCCGCTGTATGCGCAGGGATAGTCCTCGCCCAGTTCGGTAGAGAAGCCAAATCTGGAGTAGTACTGGGGGTTCCCGACGACGAGCACGACAGATTCACCGAGCCGGCGCAGCTCGGCCAGTCCGCTCTCGATCAATCGCCGACCTATCCCAACTCCCTGTCTCTGTGGTTGTACCCCAACCGGAGCCAGCGCGATGCCGCCCTCCGGCCCGCGGCTGGTTTCGATAGCGACTCGCGAGAATCCAATGTGGCCCACCACCTCGGTTTGCTCTACCGCCACCAGCGAGAGGACCAGATCACCGGAGTCGCGTAGCGCATCGACCAGGTCCGCTTCCTCATCTCGACCGTCGAATGCGGCAACATTGAGTTCGTGGATTGCCACAACATCGGCTGCGACCTCCCGGCGGACGGAGAGGCTCACAGCTCTAGCTCCCTCATCCCGTCGCGAGCGACGGAGCCGCCGATCGAAGCTGTTGCAGCTTGCCACCGCAGGTTGATTCGGCTCGGGTGCCCGATTTCCTCACCCTGGTCGATCTGCACTGCCCCTGCGGCCTCGCCGCGGGCGACGTACATGGTCGCTAAAGCTACCGCGGCGCTGCCGGTAGCCGGGTCCTCGGGAACACCTGCTTCGGGAGTGAAGAAGCGCATCCGGATGCTGTCGCCCGTGCGCGCATAGGCGGTCAAGCCGAAAGCCTCACCGAATGCGTCGAGGTCGGGCGACACGCCGGAGACGTCGGACGCGGATTTCAGCTCGACCAGCCGGTAGTCGAGCGGCATGGCAACACGCCATGTGGAAAGCGGCTCCGGCAAGCCGACCTGCATTGCAAAGCCGGTGGTATCGGGAGTCGCTTTGCTCGCATCGACTGCCACACCGACCCAGAAATCGCGGTTATCGGCACCGATTGAGACTTCGCCGATGCCGCACCGCAAGCGGTTGAGCTCCGGCCTCGCTCCCAGCATCACAGCCGCAGCGCCGACAAGGGGATGCCCGGCAAACGGCAGCTCCATGGCGGGGGTGAAGATGCGGATGTACGGGACCGCGCCGTCCTCGATGAAGATGGTCTCGCTGAAACCGAGATCCGCCGCGATTCGCTGCATGGTTGCGGTGTCGAGCCCGGACAGGTCGGTGACGACGCCAAGGTGATTGCCCCCCAATTGATCCCTGGTGAATACGCGCAAAATGAGACATGACCGTGACATCCGCTCAGGCTAACTGATCGGTTTGCCGGCCGGGCTCCAAGCTGATGTGGTCGTCAGCCGGTTCGACCCGACGTTGCCTTTTGCATAGAGGCGGGAATTGCGCAGCAACTCCAACGGATGTCTCAGTCAGCAAACTGAGCTCGATATTGCCGCAAGGCAACTCGACCCGACGTTGCCGTTTGCATAGAGGCGGGAATTGCGCAGCAACTCCAACGGATGTCCCCATCGGCAAACTGAGCTCGATATTGCCGCAAGGCAACTCGACCCGACGTGGCCATTTGAGTAGAGGCGGGAATTGCGCAGCAACTCCAACGGATGTCTCAGTCAGCAAACTGAGCTCGAT
>JASJEG010000202.1 GCA_030064765.1 Acidimicrobiia bacterium
GTAAAGATCGACTACTCCCGGGAGGACGAACCACTGGGAACCGTTGCGCCCATCAAGCTCGTCGAGGACCTACCGGACTACTTCCTGGTTATGAACGGCGATGTGCTCACGACCCTCTCCTATCGGTCGTTGTATGACGCACACGTAACCTCTGGAGCCGAATTGACGATCGCATGCCATCGGCTCAACGTTCAGATCGACTACGGGCTCATCGAGTTCGACGGGCTGTTGGAGGTCACGGGCTACCGCGAGAAGCCGACCTTCCCGGGAGATGTCTCGATGGGTGTGTATATGTTCAGCCGGTCGGTGCTCGATCTTGTCCCGTACGGTGAGTATATGGACATACCGACCCTCGTCAGCCGCCTCGTTGCAGACGGGAGGAAGGTACGGGCTTCACTGGCCGACTGCAGGTGGCTCGATATTGGGCGGCAGGACGACTACGCCAGGGCGATTTCCACCTTCGACGAATTGCGCCACGAATTCCTCCCACCAGAGGACTCGGGGATTGTGAAGGAAGAGGAACTATGAAGGTACTCATCATCGGGGGCGCCGGGTACGTAGGGGCCCCGCTCACATACAAGCTGTGGCGGGAAGGCCACGACGTAACCGTGCTCGATCTGCTGCTCTTCGGCGGCGAGTCGTTGTTGCCTTTGCAGGACCAGGCACGCTACAGGCTCGTGGCAGGGGATCTGCGCGACGAGGCGACCCTCGACCAGGTGATGGCAGACCAGGACGCAGTGGTACTCCTCGGGGCAATCGTGGGAGAGCCGGCGAGCAATCGCGATCCGGAGGCAACCTACACAACCAACCAAGTCGGCGCTGAGAAGGTACGCGACGCCGCCAAACGGCACGGCGTGGAACGCTTTGTCTTCTTGAGTACCTGCAGCAACTACGGTATTTCCGGTGTCGAAGGTGCGGTCGGCGAGGATGCCCCGCTGATGCCGATTTCGCCGTACTCGGAGACCAAGGTCGCAGCAGAGAAGATGCTGCTTGGTTCGGTGGAAGACAGCTTCCACCCCACGGTCTTGCGACTGTCGACGGCATTTGGGATGTCACCGCGTATGCGCTTCGACCTGCTTGTTTCCGACTTCACACTTGCCGCAGAGCGCGACGGGAAGATCGTCATCTACGGCGAGCAGTTCTGGCGGCCGTTCGTCCACGTGCAAGACATCGCAATCGCGATCGACATGGTGCTGCATGCCGACATCGAGCTGGTGTCCGGTGAAGTCTTCAATGTGGGCAGCAACGAGAACAACACCCAAAAGATCGAGCTCGGTCGTGCGGTGCAGCGGGTACTCCCCGGAACCGAACTCGAGTTCGTCGAGCGCAACGAGGACCCCCGCTCGTACCAGGTCGATTTCACGAAGATCGAAGAAATGCTCGGGTTCAAGGCGCAATGGTCGATCGATGCGGGAATCCGTGAACTTGCTCTCGCTTTGGGTGATGGTGTCTTCCCGGACCCGACCCAGGATCGCTACAGCAACTGACAAAAGCGAGGCAATCGTGGCGCAGCATGACTCAGTGGCGATCGTTGGTGGCGGCCTGATTGGCTTGGCGACCGCCTATGCGCTGACCCAACAGCGTCCCTCGGCAACGATCACCCTCCTCGAGGCCGAGACCGGACTGGCTCAACACCAGAGCGGGCGCAACAGCGGCGTGCTGCACTCCGGGATCTACTACCAACCTGGGTCGCTCAAGGCTCGATTGTGTCGCGACGGAGCGACCCGGCTCATCGAGTTTTGCGAGACCCACGAGATACCACTTGACCGCTGCGGGAAGGTGATTGTCGCAACTCGTGATTCGGAGTTGGGGAAACTCAACGACCTATACGAGCGAGGCAATGCCAACGGACTCATCGGGCTCGAGTTGTTGGAGCCGGGGGCCTTGCGGGAGATCGAACCGCACGTGGCGGCACGAGGTGCCGTAGCCGTTCCCGAGGCCGGGGTAGTGGATTTCGGCCGGGTTGCGACAACGTTGTCTGACCTGATTACACAGCAGGGCCACCAGGTGCGCACTGGTTTCCGCGTTGCCGCCATCGACCGGCGCAATGGCGTATTCCGACTGCGGGCTGAATCCGGCGACTACGTCGAGGCTAACTCCCTCATCAACTGCGCCGGGCTCCATTCCGATCGGGTCGCACGGATGGCAGGAGCGAATCCGCCCGTCCAGATCATCCCGTTCCGGGGCGAGTACTTCATGATGCCCGCGGACCGCGACTACCTGGTACGCCACCTCGTGTATCCGGTCCCCGACCCGCGATTCCCGTTCCTTGGAGTTCACTTCACACGCCGCATCGACGAGTCGGTCGAGGTGGGCCCCAACGCGGTGCTGGCGCTGGGCCGCCACCACTATCGCGGTGAGGGCGGAGCAAGCTGGGCCGATACCAAAGAGATGCTCACCTCGCCTGGACTGTGGCGCCTGGCCCGCAAGTACTGGCGCACCGGAACCGCCGAGATGGTTCGCTCCAGCAGCCGGCGCCTTTATGCAGCTGCAGCCCGCAAGCTGATACCGGCTATCGAATCGAACGACCTGATCAGGGGCGGATCGGGGATCCGAGCCCAGGCGGTGGCCCGGGACGGGGCGCTTGCCGACGACTTCGTCATCGTCGAAACCGAGGGAGCCGTTCACGTTCTAAACGCGCCATCGCCGGCGGCGACGGCCAGTTTGGCGATCGGAGAACGGATCGCACAACGTCTTGTCGCAAATCGCGGCTAGCCGGCCAGGACCTCAGCCGCCGGCGGGGACGCTCGTGGTGTCCAGTTCTCGATAGACCGACTCCAACTGCGGCAGGGTGACCTGCGGACGAAAACTGGTCAGGTAGCGATCACGGGCGACTGCGCCCGCTGTGTCGACCGCAGCGTCGTCGGCAACGGCGGTGAGAGCAGCATGCCATTCCTTACGACTGCTCACCAGCCAGCCGGCTCCGTCGCGTCCCATCACGTCGGGTCGGGTACCCATGTCGTTGGCGATCGCCGGCATCCCGGCAGCAAACGACTCAACGATGCCAAGTCCGAATGTCTCCATCAGCCGCGATGGAAAGACGAGTGCTCGAGCCGCCAACATTTGTTGCCGCACGTCTGCAGGATCCATCCAACCCAGAAAGCGGACGTTCGGTACCGCCATCTCTTCTAGCGCAGCCCTTTCCACTCCGTCCCCAATCACAACCAGCTCGAGATCGGATCCGGAGCTGCGCCATATGTCGAGAAATTCGCGAGCGCCCTTCTCCGGATCGAGCCTCCCAACCAAGAGAACAGTTCGGGAGCTCGACGGCGGCTGCTGACGCTCGCCGGGATCCGGTGCTGAGAGCGGGATACGGCGCATCCGCTCTGCCGGAAGCCCGGTTCTCACCAGCATGTCCTCGAGGAACCTAGTCGCCACCACGAAGCGGTCGACCTGCTTGACCCAAGTTCCGAGCCGGCGGTTTATTGCGATTGCACTCGATGCTGCCATCGATGCAGCGATCGAGTTGCGATAGCAGCGGTGGGCCACACCGCGCCACGGGTGGGTGCCGACACAGTCGGTACAGGCGGCGCCGTTGCGGTAGAGCGAGGCGTTGGCGCAGACGAGACGGTAGTTGTGAATAGTGACCACGATCGGGATACCTCGAGCGCGGAGGGCTCCCAACACCGCCGGCGACAGCCGGTACCAGGTGTTGTGTACATGGGCGACTTGCGGCTTGGCTCGTTGCGCCACCCGCCCCACTTCGCGGGCTGTCCAGGGATTCCACGCGGATATGGCAAGGGCCCCTCCGGCTCCAATGATCCCCGGCGGGTTGGTGGTGCGGTACTGGATCAGCTCATGGCCCGCAGCGCGCAGTAGATCCGCCTCGGTCTGCACAACGGTGTCCTCACCGCCGCGCTGCCGGTACGAATTGTGGATCTGGAGAATCTTCACGCCACGCCCAACCCGGGTTCTCACCCGCTGCTCATTGATCGCCCGCAAGGACGGCGAGGTCGTCTTCAACCAGGATTCGACCACGCCGGCCAAGCCGGCTGCACTGGGCTTTACCCTACCGACGCGGCTCGACAGCCAACAGTCTGCATACCCAATTCGGGCCACCGCCCGGTGTCTGCTCAGCCGGAGCTGGAACCACCGGCCTTCGGAAACCCAGCCGATACAGGGCTAGGGCGTGTAGGACCCATTCCCGTCGTGACCGTAAGAACGCCAGCTACTCCAGGAGATGTTGGACCCATTCCAGGACCATCCGACATCGCCGCGGTAGGTGTTGCCCTCAAAGCGATGACCTGCCGAGAAGATCGAACCATCGCCGGTGTCGGTAGCGATACCGGTCTGCCCACTGTCGATGATGGTGTTGTCGTGGACGTTGATGTTCGACACGAGATATGGCCCGTGGTCCGCCGGGGTGTCGTAGCGAGGTTGCTGGGTGGCGGTTATCCCGTTGTAGTTGCCCTCAACGAGATTTCCGTACACCTCGATGTTCTTGGACGACGCCAACACGATGCCCGCACCCCACAGCCACCCGGCGTGCCCGAAGCCGTTGCTGCGGACGGTGTTGTTCCTCATCACGGCGTCGTAGCTGACCTCGTGGAAGATACCGGCGGCCTCGTTGTGGTCAACGGTGTTGCCTTCGTAGAGGACGTTGTAGTTGTTGGTGTCCGACCACAGTCCGGGACCGTGATTGTGGTGCACGTAGTTGTTGCGCAATGTGAGGTTGACGGTTGACCAGAACTTCGAACCTCCGGCCTCCCACTCCCAGGAGTAGCTGTCCTGGTAGTTGTTGTGGGAGATCTCGTTGCCTTCGAAAACGGCGTTTGTCGAGTACGGAGCCGCAACACCCAGCTGCCCGTTGTAGTTGATCGCATTCGACCGAACGACGGCTCCGTCGCCCTGCACCTTGATGCCGTAGGTGGCATTGTGATGGACGTTGTTGCTTTCGATCACCCAACCGCCACCGAGACCGTTGATAGCGCCGGTTCCTGAAGGATTGTTGTAGTTGGTCACCTCGAAGCCGCGCACGATCACATTGGAAGCATTGCTGTTGAATGCCGCCGTGGCCCACCCGTCACCGTTCATGACGGCGCCAGGTGCGGCGAGGAAGACCTGATTGTCTTTCGGCCTGACGTGCTCGCCATGATGCTCGCCGTGCACGAGGAAGACGGTGCCTGCGGGATGGACGCTGGCTGCGGTCGCGACGCTCTCGCCGGCATACACATTCACGTCGACATCACTGATGTCGATGCGGGGCGGGACGTGCAGCGACGCCAGTCCAGCAGCGCGGCCCAAGAAGCTGGCCATCTGATCACGCTTGACCGGGTTGTTGGGACAGAACTTGGTGTAGGTCGGCGGGTTGCATCCGACCGATATCCCTGCAGCTGCCAGCGCTTGGATGGAACCCTCATGAACCGAGCCGTTGTCATCGTTGAAGCGGTCTCCACCCGGATCCGAGAGGTTGTAGGCCCGTGCCAGAAAGGCCGCCATCTCGGCTCGGGTCACAACCCGGTCGGGGCAGAAGTTGGTGTTCGCCGGCGGATTACACCCACTGGTGATTCCTGCTGTAGCCAGCTTGTCGATTGCTGACTCGAAAATCGAGTCATCGTCGTCACCAAACCGATCTCCGCCTCCGTCGTTGGTAAGACCG
>JASJEG010000203.1 GCA_030064765.1 Acidimicrobiia bacterium
TCGGCAAACAAGAAGCGCACCTGTTCCGGGACCTCGGTGAGCAGCTTGGCCCGTTCCTGCACATGTGGCGCGATCTCTTGGAGCGTCGCCAGCTCACCGGGATCGAGGGAACGGCCCAGATCAGTCTCCACCAGCGGCAGCACCGCATCGGCAAACTCTCCGGCCTCGAGATCCCGAATGTAGACACCGTTCATCCACTCCAGCTTGTCGGTGTCGAAGATCGCTGGGTTCTTTGACACCTCGGCGAGATCGAATCTCTCGATCATCTCCTCGAGCGACACCACCGTCTCATCATCGCCTGGGGACCAGCCAAGCAGCGCAAGGTAGTTGACCATGGCCGGTGCCAGGTATCCGGCATCGCGATACGCCTTGATCGCCGTATGGCCATGCCGCTTGGAGAGCTTCTTGCCGTCCGGACCCATCAATAGCGACAGGTGGGCATATGTCGCTCGCTCCGCTCCCATGGCCTCGGTCAACAGGATGTGTTTCGGGGTCGACGACAGCAAGTCCTCACCGCGAATTACGTGAGTTATTTCGAAGTCGACATCATCTACCGTGCTTGCCAAGTGGTAGGTCGGCGTTCCGTCCGACCGCAAGATCACGAAGTCATCGACCTGAGCATGGTCGAAGGTGACTTCCTCCCGCACCACATCGGCGAAGGTCGTCTCGCCGGGACGGGGGACCGCAAAGCGCACGGTTGCCGGCTCGCCGGCCGCAACCCTGGCCTTCGCCTCGTCCGGATCCGGCTCGTGCCGCCCGTCATAGGCAGGGGAACGGCCTTCCGCCATCGCCTCCTTGCGGAACCCATCGAGCTGATCTGGCGTGGCGAAGCTGTGGTACGCCATGCCTTTGGCAACCAGGTCCGCCGCAACCTCTTGGTAGCGGGCCAGTCGCTCGCTCTGACGATAGGTCTCGTGAGCGCCACCAGCTTCGAGTCCTTCGTCCCAGCTGATACCGAGCCACCGCAGACTCTCCAGGATGTCTTCGTGGAATTCCGCAGTGCTCCGCGCCCGATCGGTGTCGTCACTCCTCAGGATGAGGGTGCCACCGCGACGGCGGGCGAACAGGTAGTTGTAGAGGGCAGTCCTGCCACCGCCCACATGGAGGTAGCCGGTCGGCGACGGAGCGAACCGAACCCGAACACTCATTTGGTTCCTCCTCGGGAGCGGGCCACGACCGGGTTCATCAGAACTCCGATCCCTTCGATCTCGACTTCGACCCGATCCCCAACCTCGATTGGGCCGACTCCGGACGGCGTGCCGGTGAGGATGACGTCGCCCGGGAGCAGCGTCATGATGCGACTCACGTACTCGATCAGCTCCGCAACACCGAAGATCATGTCGCCCGTTGATCCGGATTGACGCAGCTCACCGTTGACCCGGCATGTGACCTGGAGGCCCTCGAGCGGATCTAGGTCCGTGTCAATCGCCGGACCGAGAGGACAGAAGGTGTCGAATCCCTTGCCGCGCGTCCATTGCACGTCGCTCTTTTGCAGATCACGGGCGGTCACGTCGTTGGCTGCGGTGTAGCCGAGCACGTACTGGCTGGCATCCTCCATCTTGACTTCTTTGGCCACCTTCCCGATGACGACGGCCAGCTCGGCTTCGTGATGAACGTTGCTGCTCTCCTCCGGGTAGCGGATGGCCTGCAATGGGCCGATCACCGATGTAGGCGGCTTGAGGAAGATCGCCGGCTCCTCCGGCACGGGGTTGTCGAGTTCGGCCGCGTGCTCCTCATAGTTGCGCCCGACTGCGATGACCTTGGTCGGGATCACCGGTGCCAGCAGCCGGGCTTGGTCCCAGGTCACAACCGTCTCTGTGGGCTCCCAGGCTATGAACGGGCTGCCCAGGTGCAGACGAATACCCTCAGGCTCGACGGCTCCGTAGGTGATGTCGTCGACGCGACTGTCCACCCTGACGATCTTCATGTGAATCTCCGTGCTGGTTCAGCGTGTTATCAACCGCTCTCCGCCGGCCAGACGCCCCCTGGCTTGGTCGGCGGTGAGGAGCAGAACGTCGGCTTCGATGCTTCCGACAAAGTCAACGAGTTTGCCCGGGTGGTGCCCGACGGCGGCGAACCACTCGAGGCGACCCTGCGCCAGCTCCTCCGTGATGTCGGCCGGGACGTCCTTCGTGTCGTAGCCCAACAGAACCAAGGCGAGGTCTATGTCTTTGCCTGTCGGGGCCCGCCCGTAGAGCGAGGAGCGAGCGGAGGCGACGGCAGCGACGGCGGCATTCGCATTCTGGCGATGCTCCCCCGCGGCCAGCTCTAGATCGCGACGACCGACCAGGGATAGCGCATAACCCGAGTCAGGACCTGCTGCGCCAAAACCGCTCCCCCACATCATGTCTTCGGGACCGCCCAGTTCGCCGGGTCGATCCGGGGTCCAAGTCTGCGGCACATCTGGTTTGGGTCGCGGACGCGGCAGATCCGCTATCTCGAGTTCGATGTTCGGCTGCTGTCCCACGTCATCCTTCCAATCGCGCCGCAATGGTACCCGGTAGCGGCTCAGGCGAAGCACTTGTGGGGGTGCCCGAGGGGCGGGCATTGTCCCGGCCCCCTCGGATGGGGAGGGCGGGCTCTGCCCAACCGACCGAAGGGGCACGGCCGACAGGCCGTCGCAGATGAACTCGGTCGAAACCTGTTTCGACCGAAACCCCTACACGTACTCGAGCCATTCGTGGTGGGCGTTCAGCTTCCCAGAGACCAGATCGGCGTAGAGACCCTGCGCTTGCCGGGTTACCGGCCCGGGCTTGCCGTTGCCGATCGGCCGATTGTCGATTTCGCGAATTGGCGTGACCTCTGCTGCAGTGCCGGTGAAGAACGCCTCATCGGCGTAGTAGAGGTCGGACCTATCCAGGCTCTTCTCGACAATGGTGTGGCCCTCCTCCTCCAGCAGCGTCATGACCGCGTGCCTGGTCAAGCCGTCGAGGCAACCGACGGCGATGGGCGGCGTGAAGATCGTGCCGTTGCGGATGACGAACAGGTTCTCGCCGCTACCTTCGCTGATGACGCCGTCCTGGTTGAGCATGATGGCTTCGTCGAACCCGGCGTTCACCGACTCCATCTTGGCAAGAATGCTGTTGATGTAGGTGCCGGTCGCCTTTGCGTTCGGGAAGGCCGTATTGGGGAACCGTCGCCACGACGACACGGAAACCCGAATCCCGTTACGAACCCCCTCTTCGCCCAGATATGCACCCCAACGCCAAGTGATGATGGCGGTACGAACCTTTGCCCCGGACGGATTCAGTCCAAGTGCCCCAAGCTCGAGGAACGTGATGGGTCGCACATATCCCGCCTCGAGCCCGTTGACACGCAAGGTCTCCTTGGCGGCTTCTACCAGTTCCTCGACCGACCACTCCAGGTTCATCGAATAGGCCTTGGCCGACTGATGTAGCCGTTTCATGTGGTCGGTCAACCGGAATACGGCGGTGCCGTCCGGGGTCTCGTACGCACGGATACCCTCGAAGATCCCCGTCCCGTAATGCAGTGCGTGTGACAGCACGTGAACGTTGGCATCAGCCCATGGGACCATCTCGCCGTCAAACCAGATGTACTTGGTGGGTTGCATGGGCCCTATCTTGCCACGTTCGTTGCGGGCTCGGTCCAGAAACTTCCGTTGCGGGCGCCACTAGCCCAGATAGCGACCGTGCCACTCCAAGATCGCGTCGAAACGCTCGATGCGGTGTCTAGGGCTCCCGCTACGTGACATCTCGTGGCCCTCCGGCGCAGGGAACCGCAACATTTCGGTTGGAACCTCGTTGTCGAGCAGCTTGACAAACAGCTGCTCGCCCTGCTCGATCGGAGTACGGAAATCCTCTTCGGAGTGCAGGATCAGAGTTGGGGCGTTGATGTCGTCGGCGACCGCCAGCGGGCCCGATTCCCAAACCAGCTGCGGGTCCGCAATCCCATCGCGCAGGTAGACGCGGCTGAACCAGGGACCGATGTCCGAAGTGCCGAGGAACGACGTGAACGAGAACAGACCCCGCTCCACTATGGCCGACTTGAAGCGATCATCGCGAGCGGCAACGCGGGCTGTCGCATAGCCGCCGTATGAGCCACCCATGACACCCATGCGCTCCTTGTCGAGCCGAGGGAACCTGGCCGCAGCAGCATCGACGGCAGCGAGCAGATCCACCATGTCCGCAGAGTCCTCCTGGTGCCAGGTGCCGATGATCGCCCTGACGTGATCGGAGCCGTAGCCGTGGGATCCCCTTGGATTGATGGCAACCACGCCGTAGCCCGCGCCGGTATAGACCTGGAACTCGTCGAAGAACCAGTACCCATAGGCCGAAGCCGGGCCGCCATGGATATTCAGCAGCAGCGGCACGTTCTCCTCCCCCGGCGGTAGGTAGACCCAGCCCTCGACCTCGACGCCCTCGTGGGAGATGGTGAAGCGTTCCGGTTCTGCAAGCGCAGTATTCGCAGTGAAGTCTCCATTCAGGTCCGTCAGCTGGCGTTCCTCGCCGTCGATCAGAAGATGCAGCTCCCCCGGGTTGGTCGGGTGAGTGGCGACAAAGGCGATCCGGCTGCCATCGGCATTCGGTGAGGCGCCTGTGACGGCGCGTTTTCCTCCGATCAGCTCGGTTGTGGTGCCGGCGGCGGCCATCTCCATGAGTGTCACAGCGCCGCTGTCTTCGACGGTGACCGTGGCCCGTCCGTCGGCGAGCCATTGTGGGCTCGGCGGCGAAATCGTCGGCGCCAGCGGCATGATGTTGCGGTCGAGGTGGCCGGTCAGCGTTGTCAAGCGACCGTCGCCCTCGATTCGGTGCAACGGCGCCACGTCGGGGTGCCCCCACTGGTCGGCGAGCCCGATCACGTGGAGCTCGCCGGCAGGGTTGAAGCTGACGTTGCTCCAGAGACCGATGCCGGTTTGTGCCGTTGGCTCACCGCCTGTGCTCGGGATGGTCCACACCTGGGAGCCCGGCTCTAGGCCGCGTCGCGCCTGCCGGGCCGAGACGAACGCAAGGCTGCTCCCCTCCGGATGCCAGGCAATCCCGCTCTCGTCGTAGTCGCCACTCGTCAACCGGACCGTGTCGCCCGTCGTCACGTCAATCAGATGGATATGTGTCCTCCGGTCGGCAACCCAGCCGAGGTTGTCGAAGCGGTATGGGAACTGCGTGATGCGACGGGGTCGACGTTTGCGTTCGTCTGCATCGAGATCCGCGAGTTCCTCGATCCACTCGACCGCGACAACCGCAAGCCCGGTCCCGCTGGGAGACCACTCCGCCTCGAGTACTCCCAAAGGGAAGTCTGTTACGACTTCGGCCTCTCCCCCGCCCATGTCGAGGACGGCCAGTTGCGGCTTGGCATCATCGTCTGCACCCTTGCGCAGGAATGCGAGCCGGTTCCCGTCGGGTGACCAGCGCGGCGATGTATCGCCGGGTCCGGCAGTGAGCGGGCGTGCTGCCGTTCCATCCCACAGCCAGATACGGCGGACATACTCGTCCTGCTCGAGGTCGAGACGAGTGACCACAAAGGCAATCCGCTCTCCGTCGGGATGGAGGCGCGGATCGGACGGAATGGACAAGTCGGCTAGTTGCTCGGGGCGCATGGTTCCTCTTGTGGTCGACCGGCGCACTCTATCCGCC
>JASJEG010000198.1 GCA_030064765.1 Acidimicrobiia bacterium
AACTGGTTTAGCCCCACTCGAGGTCGGGTTCGTGATACGTTGAATGGGAGATGCTCACTTGGGAACAAGCAGATCGCGGCTGGGTAGCAGGCCGTTACCGCATCGAGTTGGTGGCGCCCTACCAATGGGTTCTGCTGGAAGACGTGGCGGCCCCGGATGCGGTACGCATCGAGCCGACTCCGCTGGCCAAGGCGCGTACCCTCAGCCAGTGCAAACGCGAAGCTGAGCTGCTCGATACAGCGACTCGCGTTGCCGAGGTGCGCAGGCGATCATGGGGCAAGCTCATCCTGGCAGTTCTCGGGCTGGTGTTCGTGCCCACACTGGCGGCGCCGTGGGATCTGTTTGTCTTAGTTGGCCTTCTGGTCGCCGCAACCAGGACCGTCGGCTTTCTTGCAGGCTCCTACTTCGCCCGATACCGGTATACCCCTGGCGAGCTCTTCTACCAGTAGCCAACTTCGCCTCGGGCCCCCCTCTCCTCGCTTACGCCGACACGTGGTCGAATACGTCACTGTGACGGAATATGGGGCGTGGTGTAGAGTGGCGCCAGCATTTCCCCGGGAGCTTGCCATGACGACACCTGACCAACCCATTCGAGCGGTCCCTGACGTTCCGGCTGCGGCCGAGGAGGACGTCGAGTCCCTGAAGGCTCGGGTCGCAGAGCTGGAATCCCAGCTCGACAAGACCAAGAAGCCAAACAAGGAAGCGGCCCTGCGCCCGTACCAGGTTGAGCTGCTCAAAATGCAGGACTATCTCGAAGCCAACAACCGGCGCATGATCGTGCTATTCGAAGGCCGCGATGCCGCCGGTAAAGGCGGAACGATTCGTCGAGTGACCCGATACATGAACGAGAAGCACTATCGCGTCGTTGCCCTCGGCAAGCCGACGGAAGAGCAACGCCATCAGTGGTACTTCCAACGCTATGTCCAACGCTTTCCGACCGGTGGCGAGATCGTGCTGTTTGACAGATCCTGGTACAACCGTGCCATGGTCGAACCTGTGTTCGGTTTCTGCACGCCGGAGGAATACAAGGCCTTTCTGCGCGGTGTTGTCGGCTTTGAGAAGGACCTGGTGCGGCAGGACACGATACTTGTGAAGCTCTACTTCAGTGTCACCAAGAAGGAGCAGGCACGTCGCTTCAAGCGGCGCATATCCGATCCACTGCGCAACTGGAAGCTGAGCGAAGTAGATGTCCAGGCGCAGGACCGCTGGGACGAGTTCACCGAGATGAAGTACCGGATGCTGAAACGGACGTCGACCGTTGACGCCCCGTGGACGATCATCCGATCGGAGAACAAGCAGAAGGCTCGCCTCAACGCAATGAAGGTCATCCTCAACGCCGTTCCTTACGAGAACAGGAATCCCGATCTCGACTTCGCCCCCGATCCCAACGTGGTCATCTCCGGGGCCCGCGAACTCGAGTTGATGGAGGCCGCCCGGCTCAGGCACGGCAAGTTCACCATCTAGCGACCATCGATTGAGTTGATACTGGCCCGGCTCCTGTGGAGAGGCATGACCCGAAGGTGTCCGCTGTGTGGCCAGCGGCGTATCTTCCGGCGTTGGTTCAACATGCTGGAACGCTGCCCCCGCTGCAATCTCAGATTCGAGCGTGTCGAAGGGCATTCGGCAGGTGCCTTGGGGATCAACACCGCGGTCAGCCTCATCGCCCTGTTCGTCGTCGGTGTCGTCGGCTTCATTGCGACCTACCCCGAGCTGCCGCTGCTGCCACTCGTTGCCTCCAACATCGCGGTTGCCGTGCTGTTCCCGATCTTCTTCTATCCCTTCTCCAAGACCCTGTGGACCGCGATCGACTTGCGGATGCGCCCGCCGGAGGTCGACGAGGTCCGCCCCGGATACGGTGAGTGGATAGCCGGCTGATGGTGCTCCCCCGCTGGCTGGCCAGGTTCAATCGCAGGGTCACCAACCGCGTCCTTGGGCTGATCCCCCGGCGCATCTCGCCGTTCGTGATTGTCCACCACCGCGGTCGCAGCTCGGGCCGACCCTATGCAACGCTTGCCGCGGCGTTTCCGGCCGAAACAGGGTTCGTGCTCACACCGACGTACGGTCCCGAGGCCGACTGGGTCCGCAATATCCTCGCCGCCGACTCGTTCGTGCTCGACAGACGAGGCGACCACCTCACACTCAACAATGCGCGACTCATCACTCGCACTGCCGCCTGGCCGCACCTACCGCCACCCGTCCGGCTCGCCATGCGCCTCATGCGGATCGAATGGTACGTCCAAGCAGATCGCTGAGTCCGTTTGGTCCGGGCTATTCCCCCAGCGCAATGGGCTCGACCGCAATCTCCTGCAGGTCCCGGACCGCAGCACTCAGGTGACCCAGCGCCTCGACATACTCCGCCTTGGTCGGCCGACCAGCCATCAGGTCCATCGCTACATCCTCAGAAGCGGCTTCGAGCTGGTAGAGCGCATCCCGGAGACGCTCCCAGGTGCGGCGCGATAGCAACACCTCGTCGGGACCGATCCCCCGCTCTCCTGCCAGCCGTCTCGCCTCATAGGCACGTTGGCGGTGACTCCGCCGGCAATAACGCTGCGGACGACCCGGACCAGCTCGGGAGGCGAACTCTTCTCCGCACCACTCGCACCGCAAGGTGCGTCGTAATACTGTCACAGTGACAATATGTTACCTCAGCTCGCCCAGGCCAGGCGGATTTCGGCTCGCCGCCCGATCCCGAGAACTATCGGAGCCAGAGCGAGGCAGAGCAGACAGGCAACGGCAAGCTCCAACCAGAAGTCCCCGATCGTCATCCCGGTGATGGCGATGTCGTAGACCGGCTGCAGGAAGTAGTAGGTCGGCGTGAGCCTGGGGATCCACTGCGGCAACGTCGGCCAGATGATGAAGATGACCGGCAGAGCTATGAACACACCCGCACCCTTGATGGCGGTGTACAGGGAGTTGGCATCCTTGACTAGCGAACCGAGGATCAAGCCCAGCTCCGCCATCATGATCGAACCGACGAGCAGGAACAGGATCACCTCGAACGGACGATTGGCCAGCGCCTGATTGAGGGCGAGGCTGACGACTCCAAGACTGACACCCATGATGACGCCGAGCAGGCCCTTGCCGATCAGGACCTCACCTATCCGGGTCGGCGTCACCAAGATTGCGTCGAGCGTATGCGACTCTCGCTCGTCGAGCAGCGACGACGCCGGCAAGAACAGTGCCGCGATTACCACCGCATAGAAGATCACGATCGGCAGCAGCCGATCGCCAATCGGTACGAAGTCCTCATCGCCGACCGGCACAACCGACACGGTGACCGGGGGTTCGCCACCGGCAACATCGTTGACGAGTTCGCTGGCCGCCATTGCCAGAACGATCCGGTTCGAGGCCAGGCTGCTGCCCGAAACGTAGAAGTCCAGTTCCGCCTCTCCCCCACCCTGCACCTGCGCATCGAAATCGGCTGCCAGCACGAGGCCGGCGTCGAAGTCGTGGGCGGTCACCTTGCTCCTCAGATCGGCGGCATCCTCCAGGACGGAGACGGCGATCCCATCGAGTTCCTCCGCCGCAGCGGTCAGCGCCGAGGCGCCCTCGTCCACGATGCCCAGACGTGGGTCAGGGTCGAGCAGTCCACCGAAGACTGCGGAAATCAGGAAGCTCAGGATGACCGGCAGCAAGATCGCGTATACGAATATGGGCGAACGAGGTCCGAGCCGGAAGTCCCTCGCTGCCACTCGCCAGGCGCGTTGCAGGTTCATATCGTTGCCACCCTTCTGCGCAAGACGGCGCTGCCCAACGCAAAGATGGCCAAGCCCCAGGCTCCGAGCAGCAGCAGCACGCCGCCCAGATCGCTCCAGCTCTCCCCACGGGTGGTCACTCCGACGATCGCTTCAACCAGCCCGTAGGTCGGCAGGGCCCTGATCCACATCGCGGCAGTTCCGGGAAAGAGTGCGCCAAAGGCCGGAATCATCAGAGGGATCATCAGCGTCATGCTCAAGAAGAGAACTCCCATGAAGTCCTTGCCTGAAGCGCCGGCCAGCAAGCCGATGCCGGTGACCAGCACGGAACCGAGCAACAGCGCTACCAGCAGCACCGGCACATCGCCGACAAAGCCACGTATCAGAGCGAGCAGCAGCAGCACTTCGACCAGCGCAAGCAGTGTGCCGATCACTCCCTTGGCCGTTATGAAGTCCCGGGGTCGGGCAGGGGTGACCAGTACTGCGGTCACCGTGCGCAACTGAACCTCGATCGATACCAGAGATGCCAAGGCGAACGTCTCCATCATCAGGACGAAGAAGGCAAGCAGCGGCAGCATCTGCTCCTGCATCGAAACCTGATCGCCCACTCGGTCGACGCCGAGCACGACCGTCCGAGTGACCACATCGACCGGCGGGCTCGTGCCACTGACGAAGTACCCCACCTGGGCAGCGAGACCGTTCATGAGCTCGGCGTACTCTGGTGGCAACCCCGCAGGGACCAGCAGATCCACCGTGGCGGCGCCGCTTGCAGCCTGCGCGACGAAATCGTCAGAGAATGCCATTCCAGCGACGATGCCCCCCGTGCCTTCTTCGACAGCCACCGCCAGTGCCTCCGGCGAGTCGTAGCGCTCGATAGCGAGAGCTTCTGTCTCGATAGCGGTCAACGGACCGAGCGCCGTATCCAGGTCTGAGTGATACACCCCGAGCCGTACCGTCTCGTCAACGCTGCTCGGCAGAAACCAGTACATAGCGACAAACGCGATCAACCCGATGACGGTGATGAACAGATAGAACTGGTCCCGGGTCAGCGCAACGAGGTCTTTGCGGACGATTGCGCGGATGACCCCGAGGTTCATGCGTCCAAACCTCTCCCGGCATAGGCAACGAAAACGTCCTCGAGGGTCGCCTCTTCGGTGTGGACCGTGACCAGGTCGAGCTCCGCCATCGCCTGCTGAACCTGCTCCGCCGCCTTGGGGCCGTCGAGAGGTATCGCCAGTTCCTCGACCTGACCGTCGGCACGCCGTGCCTTGATCCGTACCGAGCGTTGTCCGTGCTGGAGCTTGAGTGTCTCCGGTGCATCCATCGCCAGAATCTGACCCTGGTTGATGAAGGCGACCCGATCGGCCAGGGTGTCGGCTTCGTACATGTCATGGGTTGTCAGCAGGACCGCAGCCCCGGCGGCGGCCTCTTCACGAATGATGCCTTGAATCGTCCTCGCCGATACCGGATCGAGTCCGTCGGTTGGTTCATCGAGGAACAGCACATCCGGCTGGTTGACGAGGGCGCGCGCCATCATGAGTCGCTGCCGCATCCCTTTCGAGTAGTCGGCAACCTTGTCCCCTCCCCGCGACGCCAGGTCCACCCTCTCGAGGAACGGCATCGGGTCGAGCGGCTTGATCCCGAACAGGCTGGCAAAGAACTTGAGGTTCTCGATGCCGGTCATTGCCGAGTACAGGTTCTTCTCCTCGAAGCACACCCCGATTCGGGCCTGGATGTCGGTGATTTCCGCACCGCTGTCCATACCCAGGATTTGGATCGAACCCTGAGACGGCCGCAGCTGACCCGTGAGCATTTTCACGGTCGTCGACTTGCCGGCACCATTCGGTCCGAGGAGGCCGAAGA
>JASJEG010000199.1 GCA_030064765.1 Acidimicrobiia bacterium
TCGCACCTTGCTCGCCGATGAGTCCGGCACGATCCGGGGAGAACGGCTGACAGAGGCGCTCAGTGAGCTCGGCTTTGCTGATCCTTGGGCCGCCTCGGATCGCACGTTGCTCGAGGTGTATCCGCACCCGACGCTGATCGAGGTGTTCGACCTGCCCGAGCGGCTCCTCTACAAGGCCAAGCCGGGTCTAGGCGTGGCGGGTCGCCGCAATGGGCTGCGCCGGCTCTCGGGTCTGCTCGCCGGCCTGAGCGACGCCGACCCGCCGCTGGTTGCCCCCCGGGTGCGGGTGAGCGACTTGAAGAAAGGCGCTGCGCTCAAGGCGATCGAAGATCGGCTCGATGCACGCATCTGCGCCTGGGTGGCCTCGCTGTGGGCGCTCGACCGGATGCGCGTGCGCCTGTTCGGTGACAGCGCCACGGGACACATTGCCGTAGGTCTGGGCTCAGTCCGGCGGTAGTCCGCCGAAGAGTGCGCAATCAGCGTCGCAGGTATTTGAGATTCTTGTCGTTGATCCAGATCGGTGCGTCGTTGCCCACCTGAACCTTCACGGAATCCCCTGCGCGCCCGACAACTTCGACGAAAGTCCCCTCCTGGTACGCGATGACCTGCGTGCCTTTAGTGCCCTCGACCCACGACTTACCATCGGTCGATTGAAGCATGTAGGCGGGCCCTGCCCCGATTTCGTCTGGAGCCCGCTTGAACTGTGTTACTTCGCCCCATGCCGCCGGTATCGGTGGCGGTGGTGGGTCGAGAGCGTCGTCGTAGGGTGGTGAATCGCCAGGATCAGCGCTAAGGGTCTTCGGATCGAACATTGGATCGACTGCCGGGGTAGGTTTCGGCGGGAGCATCCCGTCGGTGATGTTGGGCCTGACCTTCAAGAGGAATGCCACTCCGAAGAGCAGCACCATGATGATGATCGCTGCGACCAAGACTCCGATTCGTCCGCCTGCGTCTGGATCGTCGTCAACGGCAAGAGCCTCAGCAGGTTCATCCGGCTCGGCGGCCACTTCGTCGCTTGCCTCGTCCCCGACCTCTTCTTCGTCGTCTATCTCCGTCGCTGAGCCACCTGCAACCGGTTGGTCATCTGCGACCGGTTGATCACCTGCAATCTCGGGTGCGGGTGGCTTTCCCTCAACATCGGGAGATGTTTGATCATCTGGCGGCGGCTCCACGTCTTGGGCCGCTGCGGGCTCAGTCCCGCTGATGGTGATCGAAAAGCGTGACATGAAGAACTGGGTCTCCCGCATGCCGGTGAAATCCATCTGGCCGGCATCCGGGGCAAGTTGGTCCTCGAACGCGAGAGACAACGTGTCGCCGTCGATCCAGCCTTCGATGTCGGCCGCGGCCGTCATGGTTTCGTTCACCAGACACAGGCGATCAAGGCAGACGTAGCACTCCACTCCATTGCAGTCCGATGCGTCTTCCTCCGCCGTGATCTTGGCGTGGTACTTGATAGTGGCCGTGCCTTCGATCGACCACCCGGGCCCGTCGGGCGCAAGCTGTCCGTCCACGACCGTCGCCGTGTACCCAGTGTCGCGCGTTGTGGTCCAGCTGCGGCTTCCGTCGCTGGCGGCGCAGTCGCCTTCGCATTTCCACGTTTCCGCGATCACGCCGTTGACACTGCCGGCCTCGAGGTCGACCGCAAATGACGCGGCGGTGGTTTCGGGCACCGTGAGGTAGAGCGAGTTCCAACCCGTCAGTGTGGGGTAGGTGGCTGTATCGATGTTGTCGGTGCTGAGGTTCCAAAGGAGATGAGCGGTGTGCTCCTCGACGACGGCGGCATCGCTGTCTAGGTCGAAGACAAGGAGGGATGCGTCCTCGACTGCACCACCCGGCGTCGCGGCGGCGAGTGCTATCGCGGTCCCCAACAGCAGCAGTCTGGTGCGCCCCACACAGACACGGTATTGCCGCTGTTGCCGGACGTCTATGGGCCGAATGGGGCCTCGGGTCCCGACCTAGTAATCGAACATATGTTCGATTACACTACGTGGCCATGAGTGAGGTGGCAACGATCCTCCATGCCGACCTGGATGCCTTCTATGCCTCGGTCGAGCAGATGCTCGACCCATCGCTGCGGGGCAAACCGATCGCGGTCGGGGGCGGGGTGGTGCTCGCCGCGTCATATGAAGCGAAGGCATTCGGCGTTCGGGGCGGAATGTCGGGACGCCAAGCCCGCGAGCTGTGTCCGCATCTCCAGTTTGTCGGTGGTCACTACAAGGACTACCAGCGGCTCGGCGATCAAGCCATTGATGTCCTGCGTGACTTCACCCCGCTCATCGAACGGATCTCGATCGACGAAGCGTTCGCCGATGTCGGTGGCTCAGTGCATCTCTTCGGTTCGCCGGAGCACATGGCCAAGGAGGTGCGGAGGCGGGTGCGCGAGGAGGTCGGGCTGCCGATCTCGGTTGGGGTGGCTCGGACCAAGCATCTGGCCAAGATCGCCTCGCAGGTTGCCAAGCCTGATGGGCTGGTGGTCGTAGACCCCGAAACCGAGCTCGACTTCCTGCACGACCTGCCGGTCCGCCTCATGTGGGGAGTGGGCCCCGTTACTCAAGAGCGCCTCGCCGAAATGGGGGTGCAAACAATCGGGCAGCTTGCCGAGACACCGGGTCGGGCTCTGCAACGGCTACTCGGGCATGCCGTTGGGGGCAAACTCGGAGCGCTTGCCTGGAACCGCGATCCGCGCGAAGTCGAGACGTACCACCGGGCTCGGTCGGTCAGTGCTCAATCTGCGATGGGAAGGAAGCCGGCCACGGAGGACGTCATCGGACCCGTGCTTCGCCATCTCGCCGATCGGGTCGCAACCCGGCTTCGGGCGAAGAGCCGGGCCGGCCGCACCATCACAACCCGCGTGCGATTCACCGACATGCGGGCTGTCACCCGGTCGATCACGCTCCCGGCCGCAGTCTCAGCAACGGTGATCCTGGCCGACATTGCCAAGGACCTCGTCTACGCCGCGCTTGCCGACCACCCAGCTGAAGAGGAGATCTCGTTGCTGGCCATCGGCGTGTCCCACCTCGAGGACGACGCCGTGTTGCAGTTGGAACTGCCATTCGAGCTGGAGCACGAGGAACGTCGGCCCGGGACGGAGAAGGGGGCCGCCCGTTGGGTGCTCGATCGTTCGGTTGACGAGGTTCGTGACAAGTTCGGCCGGGAGTCGGTCGGCTACGGCTCGGTCGAGTTGGGCGAACGGCGCTCGATTCCCGACGAATTCCGGGAGCTGGCGGAGCGGCCGGTCTAGTCGTCCGCCAGGTGAGCAGGGAACCCTCCTCGGGCCACCGGGCCCCAGGTGTCGATCTCGATCTGGATCAGGCACTTTCCCTGCTTGATCATCGCCTCCCGGTACTCATTCCAGTCTGGATGTTCCCCTGCGATGTTGCGGTAGTACTCCACCAGCGGTTCGACCGCATCTGGCAGGTCGATGACCTCGGCCGATCCATAGACCTGTACCCACTCGTCGCCAAAGTCGTCAGACAGCACACACACTGAGACCGACGGGTTGCGCCGGATGTTGTGCACCTTGGCCCGATGCGGGTAAGTAGAGATGACTAGTCGGCCGCTGTCGTCGACGCCCATGGTGTTGGGAGACATCTGCATGCTGCCGTCCTGGCGAGTCGTCGCCAGGATCGTCCGGTGACGGGGACGGAGAAAGTCCAGGAGCTCTTTACGAGAAACGGGGGTGTTGGATGCAATCTTGCGTGCCATTGCGCCATGCTATCGGCCCGGACGCGGGGACACATAGCGGTGTTCGCTACTGGTCGGGTAACCGAACTCCGGCGACCTCCCACACTCGGGTCGGATCGATGAAGCACAGTGCAGTTAGGCCGTCACCGCCGCGCATCGGCCACACATCACGAGCACCCGGAGGGGCAGCAATCTGCCCTCCGGCCATCCACCAGTCGGGCTGGGCCTGTTCACCCGAGGCGAGAAAGGCGTCGAACTCAGCGCGCGTAGTTCCGGCGTCATAGGCGCCTGTAACAAACGCCAGCAGATCGTCGCTGTTGTTGTCAAGCCGGATGAAGAACTGGTCAGGCAATGGATCCGGGCCCTCATAGGTGCATGTCGCGCCGTCCCAAGTGAGTACGACATCGGGCTCCCAGGCTTCGATCCCCGGGTTGGCGGTACCGATGATTGCGCCATAGAAGTGGCTCTCGAAGGCGGCACGATCGGCAGCCACCGCAACCCGCACCGGGCGGCCGTTGGGGTCATCGATGGTGGCGCCCTCTTGCGACTGGGTCCCAGTGGCAATCGCAAGCTTCCGGTCCTCGATAGTGACCACCGTCTCGTCGATGGCGACAATCGCCGCCAGCTCATCCCAGTGGTACAAACCGCCAAGCAGCGGAGACACGTCGAGGTAGTCCGCAACGAAGGTGGCTGTTGGTGAGGCATCTCGATGGGCGGCAACGGCCTCGTAGAGGTAAGGCGTCACCGGTAGTTCGTTCGTCGCGTCCAGCGGTATCAGCGTGATCGGGACTCCGGTGTCGAACACGATGGCAGCAGCTGTCGGATCTGCCCATATGTTGAACTCCGCAACCTCATTGGGCTCGATCATGAATACGTTGCCGCCGACGTCGACCGCTCCGCCCATCAGGTACATCATGTCTACCTTGTCCATGAGGTCAGGCGTCTCCTCGAGGGCCTCGGCCACATTTGTGAGGGGTCCCAGGGCGACGAGAGTTACGTTGCGATCCGCATCCTCGAGAGCCTCGGTCAACAGGTCTGCGGCGTCCCCATCTGCGAGCGCTCGCGGTGCGGGTAGTTCTACGTTGCCCAGCGTGTCCGCAGAGTCTCGCCATATCGGCAACGCCTCGTTATCGCCTTCGAGCGGTTGGGTGCGGCCGCAGGCGACGGGAATGTCGGGAGCGCCGATCCGTTCGAGCAACGCCGCGGCGTTCTCGGCAGCGGCCGGGCAGCGGGCGATTCCGGTTCCGGACATCGTCAGCGCCAGGATCTCGACATCTGGTTGCTCGAGCAGGTAAAGGATGGCCTTGATGTCGTCGAAGGCGCCGTCGCTGTCGACGATCACCAGCGTCTTCCCGCTGGTGTCGGCTGCCGGCTCGGAGTCGCTGCAGGCTGCGACCGCCGAAAGGAGTAGAGCAGCGAGAAGTAGTGCCTTGCCCAAGTGCATAGGGACCTCCAGCCAAAAGTCCATTGTCGCGCCGGGGCGAGTAGCTGAGAAGAGCGCTATCGACCGTGGCCGAGCCGAGGCAGCGCCCCCATCAATAGCGCGCCGACGATCGCTGCGGCGGGGATGCTCCACTGCACGATGGCATCTTCGGTGGCGATCCCGATTGTCGCAACTGCGGCCGCCGAGCCCGCAGTCAGCAGCAGACC
Organism: Acidimicrobiia bacterium; assembly: GCA_030064765.1. Classification (GTDB taxonomy): domain Bacteria; phylum Actinomycetota; class Acidimicrobiia; order Spongiisociales; family UBA5794; genus JAAETI01. Next base: position 5,335 of record JASJEG010000199.1, read on the forward strand.
GGCCACGACGACGACTACCCGATTGGGGGCCGGACGGCGGCTGATACGCCACTCGAATCGGGCGAACACGGCGACCAGCAGTCCTGTCACGACGAGGAGTGCGCCGAGCCATAGCGGACGGGTGACCCACCACGCGGTCGTTCCCGGTTCCACCCTGAAGGCCGCACCATCGAATGTGAACAGGCCGGCCGC
>JASJEG010000039.1 GCA_030064765.1 Acidimicrobiia bacterium
TGGAGCGGCAACTCCCACACCGGCAAGTCATCCCGCGGCCACTTCCCGGCGTTGGCCACGCACACGTCGAGCTGCCCGAGCCGGGCCACCGCTTGGGGGACGAGTGCGTCTGCTTCGCTCTCGACTCTCAGGTCGGCCTGCAGAGCGATCCCGTTGACCTCCGCCGCCAGCGCCTCGGCTGCTGCTTGCGAAGTGTTGTAGTGCACTGCGACCCGCGCGCCCTCCCCGGCAAAGGCCCGGACTATGGCAGTGCCGATACCGCCGGCACCGCCGGTGACGAGCACCCCTTTATCTGCCAGACCGGTCTTCATACGGCTCCCCAGATAGTCCGCGGTGCAAGTTACACGCCTCAGTGATGTCATCGCCTCCGTCGGGCGACGGACATCGAGTGCGTACCCTTAGGGGCATGCCGCAGAGAGTTGTCATCGTCGGAGGCGGGTTTGGAGGGTTGACGGTCGCCAAGCGCTTGAAGGGCGCCGACGTCGACATCACCCTCATCGACCGCACCAACCATCATCTGTTCCAGCCGCTGCTCTACCAGGTGGCGACCGGCGGTTTGTCGCCTGCTGACATCGCGTCTCCAATCCGCTTTGTGTTGCGCCGGCAGCGCAACGTCCGTGTCATCGAGGACACTGTCATCGATATCGCTGCGGACTACGTAACAACCGCGACCGGAACCATCCCGTTCGATCACCTGATCGTGGCCACCGGCGCCACCCACCACTATTTCGGCAATGATCACTGGGAGCAGAACGCCCCGGGTCTCAAGACCTTGCCGGATGCGACTCGGCTCCGGGCCAAGATCCTCGAGGCATTCGAGAATGCGGAACGCACCGGTAGCGCCGACATGACCTTCCTGGTCGTGGGTGGAGGCCCGACCGGTGTCGAGATGGCAGGGGCAATCGCGGAGACGGCTCGCCACACGCTGCGCCGCGACTTCCGCAAGATCGACCCCAGTGCAGCTCGAGTGCTGCTCGTGGAAGCAGCCGACCGCATCCTCGGTGCCTACCCCGTGAGCCTGTCGGCCAAGGCGGAAGCACAATTGGCCGGCCTGGGTGTTGAGGTCTGGACCAGCGCCTTGGTAACCAAGATTGATGATGGTTCGGTGACGCTGCGGCGCGGCGACCGCGAGGAACAGCTGATGACGGTTGCGACCGTGTGGGCTGCCGGGGTCAAGGCATCGCCACTGGGAGAAGCACTGGTCCCGCTCGGAGCCGAGCTCGACCGCGCCGGGCGAGTGAAAGTGAGCCCCGAGCTCACCGTACCCGGCCACCCATCCATCTACGTGATTGGTGATCTGGCCGCCGTTTCCACCAACGACGAGCCGGTCCCTGGAGTCGCCCCGGCCGCAATGCAGATGGGCAGTTACGTTGCTGATCGGATCCGGGGCCGCACCAGCAAGCTCTTTCGCTATCGCAACAAGGGCAACCTCGCAACCATCGGACGCAGCGCCGGGATCGCCGACTTCGGGTGGATCCGGTTCGCCGGCTTCCCGGCGTGGATGGCATGGCTCGGCATTCATATCTTCTTTCTCATCGGATTCCAGAACCGATTGCTGGTGATGATCCAATGGGCGTGGAACTACGTGACGCGCAACCGCTCCGCACGCCTTATCGTGAGGTACGACGAGTAGAGGGACCACCGTTTTGCACATCTCGGCTGACGAATTGACAGGCGCACTGCGCAGTCAAGGACTGCGGATCACCGAAGCCAGGCGCGCCGTCTGCGCCGTGATAGCGGACCGTCACGGTCAACACATGACAGCCGCAACGATTCTCAACGACGTCCACGCCGTCGTCGGCGACAAGGTCGACCAGTCGACGGTATACCGCACCTTGGATGCACTCGAGACGGCTGGGTTGCTGGTCCACGGTCACCTCGGTCACGGACCCGCCGTCTACCACCTCCCCGCCGAGGCGGCGCACATACATGTCGTGTGCGATCGCTGCGGCGCAATAGCCTCAGTGTCTGCTGCCAGCCTGGACGACTGGGTCGATACTGTGCGCACTGCCACCGGGTTTGAGGTAGACCCCACGCATTTCGGGGTGACGGGACTGTGCGCAGACTGTGCGGCGGCAAATGACCCATAACAGGGTTGGCAGGTGTTCCTGCTCCTGAGTTTGACTAAGGTCTTTGTTGCAAATCGTTTGCAATAAGGAGCTGAGCTTTTGCACATCCCCGACGGATTCATCAACGGCGCTACCTCCGCAGGTTTCGGGGTAGCTGCGGCCGGTGGCGTGGGCGCCGCGCTGCGGCAGACCGGCAAGTACCTGAGCGACCGCCAGGTGCCGCTGGCCGGCCTGGTGGCGGCATTTGTGTTCGCTGCCCAGATGTTCAACTTCCCGGTCATCTCCGGAATGAGCGGTCACCTCATGGGCGGTGTGCTCGCTGCAGTGCTCATTGGACCATGGGCCGGGTTCATCGTGATTGCTGTGGTGCTGCTGGTGCAAGGCATCTTCTTCGCCGACGGCGGCCTGACGGCACTCGGTCTCAACATCTTCAACCTGGGCTTCATCGGAGCCCTTGGTGGATACGCCATCTACCGAATGCTCCTCCAGGCGCTCCCCAAGAACGAAAACGGCGTGATCATCGCGGCCGGGCTGGCTGCCGGGATATCTGTGCCCCTGGCGGCGCTCGGCTTCGTGGTCCAGTTCGCCATTGGTGGCACGGTCGATCTCTCAATGGGGACGGTGCTCACTGCCATGCTGGGGACCCACATCCTGATCGGCATCGGAGAAGGTCTCATCACTGCGATGGTGATCGGCGCAGTCGTTCGCAGCCGTCCCGACCTCGTCTATGGCGCACCCGACTACACCGGGGTGCGCACGGAGGTGCTCGCATGACCCGCGATCGACGCATCTTCGTTGTCGGCCTCGTGGCTGCGCTCCTGGTAGCGGTAGTCGTTGCTCAATTCGCCTCATCCGACCCCGACGGACTCGAGTATGTGGCGGAGCAGGAGGGCTTCTTGGAAACCGCTGAGGACCACGCTCTCGCCGGGGCACCGCTGGCGGATTACGGCGAGAACGTGAGCGACAACAGCTGGCTCAACACTGCGCTTGCCGGCACTGTCGGCGTGCTGCTGACGCTGGCCATCGGGTACGGGTTCTTCTGGGTGGCGCGGCGCACCAATGGCAACCGACCGGAATCGTCAATTCCGTAGTGGCCGGCGGACATGTACACGCCCTCTACCGGCACGGCGATTCCGCCCTGCATCGACTTCGGCCGCAGACCAAGATCGCCGCGGCATTTCTGTTTGTATTTGCGGTAGTTGCCACACCGCGTGAGGCCTTCTGGGCGTTTGGAATCTACGCACTGATCCTGCTCAGCCTTGCGACCTACGCTGGCTTGGGGGTCAAGTTCGTGGCCATTCGGATGCTCGTTGAGATTCCGTTTGTTATTGCCGCGCTGGCCTTTCCCTTCCTAGCTGGCGGTGAGAAGGTCACCGTGCTCGGGATCGAGCTGTCCCAGAGCGGCCTGTGGGACATGTGGAATGTCCTTGCCAAGGCAACGCTGGGGCTGCTCACATCAATCGTCCTCGCCGGCACCACCGAAATCGCCAACATGTTGAAAGGGCTGGACGCCCTTCGAGTACCGCGGGTGATCACCGCGATCATGGGATTCATGATCCGCTATCTCGATGTCGTTCTCGGCGAGTTCCGCCGGATGCGGGTGGCCATGCGGTCACGCGGATACGACCCGAAATGGCTGGGACACGCCCGCCCTTACGCAGCTTCCGCCGGCGCCATATTCATTCGCTCCTACGAGCGGGGAGAGCGGGTCTACCTTGCAATGGCATCGCGGGGTTACACCGGCCACATGCCGCAGAGCTCTCTCGAGCACGCTCCTGCCACCCAGTGGCTCGGTGTCCTCATCGTGCCGGCATTTGCCTGGCTGGTCGTCGCCGTGGCCTGGTGGTCGCTATGAGCGTTCCAACCATCGCCGTGGAGGGATTGGGGTTTTCCTACCCCGACGGAACCGCGGCGCTGCACTCGATCGATTTGCACATCCACCCCGGTGAACGAGCGGCCTTGCTAGGCCCCAACGGAGCCGGCAAGACCACACTGATCCTGCATCTCAACGGTATCCACATGCCGCAGCGCGGCTCGGTTGCGGTATCCGGTTTGGAGCTCAACCAGGACAACGTGATGGAGATCCGGCGGCGGGTCGGCATCGTTTTTCAAGATCCGGACGACCAGCTGTTCATGCCGACGGTTCGGGCCGATGTCGAGTTCGGCCCGCGCAACCTGGGTATGGAAGGTGGCGAGTTGGATGACCGGGTCGGAGCGGCCCTCGAAGCCATGGAGGTGGCGGATCTGGCGGAGCGTCCGCCCAATCACTTGTCCTTCGGGCAGAAACGTCGGGTCGCCATCGCCGGCGTGCTGGCCATGGAACCGGCCATCCTCGTCCTCGACGAACCGACCTCCAATCTGGATCCTGCAAGCAGGCGCGAGCTGGCTACCACCTTGCAAGCGCTCGACACCACCCTGCTGGTGGTTACCCACGATCTCCCCTTTGCCCTCGAGATGTGCCCCCGGACCGTGGTGATGGACCACGGCCGGATCGTCGCCAATGACGCCACTCCCGAAATCCTGCGCAACGAGGCATTGCTGAAGCAACACCGCCTGGAGCTACCGTACGGCTTCGCCATCGCCGTCGGAGACTGATTTGCCCTTCCAAGTAGCTGCACTGCTAGCCGCGTCCTCGTGGGCAGTTGGCGGATTGATCGCAGCCGAACCATCCCGACTTCTGGGGGGTCCGAGGTTCGTACGGCTTCGCATGGTCTACGTGACCGTCGCGCTGTCGCTGATCGGGCTGCTGGTTGGGGGATGGGGCACCGTCGAATCGAGCGATTGGGTGCCGCTTGCCATCTCAGGCTTTGTGGGACTCGCGCTCGGCGACGCAGCCCTCTTCGAAGCTTTCGCCCGGCTGGGGCCGCGCCGCACGGGGATGCTGTTCACGGCCAATGCACCGATCGCCGCCATCCTCAGCGCCTTTATCTTCGATGAGGAGTTCGGCATCCTGGGGATCCTCGGCACCATCCTGGTGGTGACCGGCGTCAGCCTCGCCATCGCGTACGGGACCCGGCCGGGCCAGTCGCACACGTGGGAAGAGGTGCGCGGGTCGCTTTGGGTGGGGGTGGCATTCGGGCTGCTGGGAGCGCTCGGCCAGTCGGTGGCGGTTCTGGTGGCGGATCCGGTGTTCGACGGAACACTCGACCCGTGGGCCGGGGCAGCAGTCCGCGCCGTGGTCGGCACTGCTGGGCTGATTGCGCTACGACCCTGGTTTGAGCGTCGCAATGACTCGAGACCGCCAGTGACACTCACCCTTCGGCTGTGGGCGCTGGTGCTGATCTCGGGAACGCTCGGCATGGTGCTTGGAAAGACGCTGATGCTGATCGCCCTCGCCGGTGGACCGCCTGGGCTGGTGTCGATCCTCGTGGCCGTGGCTCCCGTGATCCAGCTGCCGATCATATGGCTGGTCACCCGCGAACTCCCTCCGCTCGGCGCCTGGATCGGGGCACTGCTGACCGTCGCCGGCACCGCCATGGTCCTCGTCTAATCCCGTTCTTGCGTACATGGCGGCATATATCCGCCGTCAGTTACGCAAGAACCATTTGGTGAGCTGTTTCATCCGTCTTGGCATCTGCTCCGTATTTAGTACTAAATAATCCCCCTCAAGGGATCAGACCAAGGAGAGATTGCAAATGAAGATTCGACTCATCGCTTTTCTGGCGATTTTCGCACTCGTAGTAGCTGCTTGTAGCTCAGATGATGATTCCGCCGCAACGGCAGAAGCTGGTGATGCAACCACCACCACTGTCTACGAAGAGCGCACTGAAGGCATGACTAGGACCACCGTCGTCGACGTTGCCGTCGACAACCAGTTCGACACCCTCGTCGCCGCCGTGCAGGCCGCCGGCCTCGTGGAGACGCTGCAGGGTGACGGCCCGTTCACGGTCTTCGCTCCGACCGAAGAGGCTTTCGCCGCACTGCCCGAGGGAACGCTCGAGAGCCTTCTCGAGGACCCTGAGGCTCTCGCTGAGATCCTGACGTACCACGTTGTGTCGGGCAAGGTTCTTGCTGAGGATGTCGTTGGTCTCACCAGCGCCACCAGCGTGCAGGGCTCCGACATTGGCATCGAGGTCGTCGACGGCGGCGTCGTGCTCAACGGCAGCGCCAACGTTGTCGCCACCGACGTCGAGGCCGACAACGGCGTGGTCCATGTCATCGATGCGGTGATCCTGCCGCCCGCTGCCTAAGGCCAAGCACAAAACACAGCCTGACTCGAAACGGGTCCCCGATATCCGGGGACCCGTTTCACATCCTCCTGCGTCGGGCCGTTCGACGGATCGAGAACGCCGCCGGAGCGTGTGCGAGACCGGTCCGAGACCCGCCTGCACTAGATTCATCCGTTCATGGCAACAGGTGAATCAACCCGGGTAGTGATTGCGGCCTTCTTTGCGAATCTCGGCATCGCAATTGCCAAGTTTGTCGGCTTCGGCTTCACGGGTTCATCGGCGATGCTGGCGGAAGGCATCCACTCCGTCGCCGACACAGGAAATCAGGCGCTCCTGCTGCTTGGAGGGCGACTTGCCAAACGCCATGCCGACGAGGAATTCCAGTTCGGGTATGCCCGGGAACGGTATTTCTGGTCATTCGTCGTTGCGCTGGTGCTGTTCTCGCTTGGCTCGCTGTTCGCCCTGTTTGAAGGTTACGAGAAGCTGCGACATCCAGAGGAGCTCGAGAACATCGGCTGGGCCTTTGCCATCTTGGGGCTGGGCATTGTCTTCGAGGGCTACGCCTTCTACATGGCGGTGACAACCTCAAACGATGTAAAGGGCCGCCGCACCTGGTGGCAGTTCATCAGGACGTCGCGGGTCCCCGAGTTGACGGTCGTCCTTCTCGAGGACCTCGGCGCCCTCGTCGGTCTCGTGCTGGCGATGGCTGCCATCGCCTTGGCGACAGTCACCGGCGACCCGATGTGGGACGCAATCGGCACCATCACCATTGGATTGTTGCTGGGAGCGATTGCCATCCTGCTGGCAATCGAGATGAAGGGTCTACTCATCGGCGAGTCGGCCCGGCCCCGCATCTACCAACAGATCCGCGACGCTATGTTGCGATCCCCTCACGTCGAGGACGTGATCCACCTCCGCACCCAGCACTTCGGACCGGAACAACTGCTGGTCGGCGCCAAACTTGCATTTGACCCGGGCCTCTCATTCAGCGAACTGGCCGATGCCATCAACGACGTCGAACAGCGAGTTCGCGAAGTCGTGCCGATCGCCTACCCCATGTACATCGAACCGGACATAGTGCGTGCCGCCACGGCCCCCGATCCGTCACAGGATCAGCACGACTGACCCCTTCCATAGGGGAATAAGATGATGCCTCATGAAGGGTGACATCATCCTCGTTGGCGAGGAACACAGGAACGCAGCGGAGCGGATAATCGACCGTCTTCTCGACGAGATCCGGGCGACGGATCGCCGCTACACCATGACGGTGGCCGGCGAGTCGGGAAGCGGCAAGTCGGAGACCGGCCAGGCGCTGGCCGACGCACTAGAAGCCCGCGGTGTCAAGGCCGTTGTTTTGCAGCAGGACGACTACTACGTCCTCCCTCCCAGATTCAACGATGCGGCTCGTCGCGCCAACTTCGCCTGGGTGGGCACCACCGAGGTGCGTATCGATCTGCTCGATGAGCACCTCCGCCTTTCGCAGGAAGGTGCAGAGAGCATCAACAAGCCGCTCGTCATCTACGCCGACAACCAGATCGCTGAGGAGACCTTGTCGCTTGCAGACGCCGAGGTCGTGATCGCAGAGGGTGTCTATACCTCGCTATGTGAGCACGTTGACCGCCGCGTCTTCATTGCTCGCAACCGCCTCGAGACGATGGAGCATCGCATGAAGCGTGGTCGTGAGGACTTCGACCCGTTCATCGAGGACGTACTGCAGACAGAACACGAGATCATCTCGCAACATCGGGGCCGGGCGGACGTGATCATCACCCGCGACTACGACGTCGAGTTCGTGACGGTGTGATCACCCCTGACGTTCCCGGGGCCGCTGAGTACATCGCCGGCACTCGCAGCTTCCTGGCGGGCTTGCGCCCTCAAGATGCCGTCAGCTTGACGCTCAACGAGGCCCTGGATCTGATGCACCTCCGCTTTGGCGACGCGGTGGAGGTGGCCTTGTCGCCGGAGGCGGTCGACATGAGAACGCCGCTCGATGTGCTGCCACATCAGGTCCAGTCCCCGCGTGCCGCTGAGACTGACTCGAATTGGATGCGTCACACCAACATGGTGGGGGTCAATGTGCGCACGGTCCGGGACTACGGCGGCGTCATCAAGTACGTGTTGACTCTTCCAGAAGCGTTCGACTCGATTCACCTGCTCCCCATCTGGGAACCGGGCGTTGTCGAAAGCCTCTACGGCATCGCCGGCTGGAACCTCAACAACCAGTTCTACTCGGACGAGCTGGAGGCGGCGGCTCCGCAGCTCGATAGCGTCGAGAAGCAGTTGCGTGCGGTCTCCAACCTGCTGCACGTGATGGGCCGGACCATCGGCATGGATGTGATCCCACACACGGATCGATTCTCGGAGGCCGCACTGGGCAGTCCGGATCTCTTCGAGTGGATGCGGGTGCGGGACCGCAAGATCGTCGATCACTCCGAGTCGCTCATCGCCGATGTTGTGACAACGATCTTCGCATGGCTCGACGAGCTCGGTAGCGCGTACCAGCAACACGAGGTACCCGAGGACGCGGCGACTCTCTTTGCGTTGCCGGAGGCAGATCGCTTACAGATCCTCTTCGGCGACAAAGCCGACATCTTCGGCAGGATCGAGCGTCGGATCGACCTGATCAAGCGGCTCAAGTGGTTCGGCCTCGAGCCGGTGCCGGCCACCATGGGGGTCCCGTTCCGGGGAATGATGGTCGATCCAGATCCGGCCCATACCGTGGTTGACGACTACGGAATGGAGTGGCCCGACTTTGTGATCACCCAGCCGGAATTCATGTCGCGTGTCTTCTCCCCGCTGGCCCGCTTCAAGTTCTACAGGCGGCTCAAGGACAATGCCGAATGGGAGATCGATTTCTCCAAACCACGTCAACACGTGTGGGATTACGTCTGCGACCATTACTCCACAACCCAGCACATCGGCAACTTCGATTTCATGCGTGGAGATATGTCGCACGTACAGATGCGACCCCGCGGCGTTCCCGATGTCGTCGACGAGCACTACGACATTCTGGGGACCGTCAAGAGTCGGATTCAGGAGTCCGTTCCGTGGTTCGGCTACTTCGCCGAGACGTTTCTGCCGGCACGCGACGTGTTCCAGTTCGGCGAGGAGCTCGACCACCTCGATGCTTCGCTCGCCGACGCCACCCTCGGCGACCTGCAGTCGACCGTTGTCGGAAGCGAGGAGTTCCTCAGGCGTTTCCGCCGCTACCTCGACGACCTAGCGACTCGCCGAACAGCACCTGCGTTTGGAGTGATGACGGCCGATAAGGACGACCCTCGGTTCGACGAGTTCTATCGAGCGGGGAACGAGGTCCGGATGTTCACCGCTTTGTTCCTTCCGGACATGCCGAGCTACACCGGGCTTGGATTCGAGATCCGTGATATCCATTGGGAGCCAGTCGAGAACGAGCGTTACACGAAGCTCTTTGTGTTCCGGGAACATGGCGAATCGAACGTCTATCCGTCCAAAGCGCGCAAGGGTGACCACTTCATCTGGGGAGAAAACCGGGAGCTCTTCGACCGACTGACTGCGCTGCGGGTCTATGCCGAGGGAGTGCTCGACTGGATCGCCGAGAGCACTACCCACTGGTTGATTCCTCCGGACGCCACGACCCACCGCGGCATCGCAGCCTGGACTCAGGTTGGCGAAAGCCACTACGTGTTCGTCGTCAACTACGACCTCGAGAAGGATTCCAGATACTTCGGCATCCCCGGTTTGGCCGACGATGCGGTCCTCGAGGCCGAGTTCTCTACTCACGGCGCAATCTTGGACGTCGATCGGCGCATCACCAGCAACGGATTCTTCCACCGCATCGAAAACCTGAGCCCAGGCGAAGGTCGGGCCTACTGGGTGCGTCCGGCGAACTGATATCCAAGTATCTTGGGCACCGATCAACCGAGGTTTCCCATGCGCTTCCGAACCAAGCAAATCCATGCCGGGGTCACACCCGACCCGACCACCGGCGCCATCCTGACACCGATTCACCAATCGACGACCTTTGTCCAACCATCGGTAGACGAATACATGGCGACCGGCTACTCGTACTCCCGCAGCGGCAACCCGACGGTACGGGCGCTCGAAGAGAAAGTGGCGGCCCTGGAGAACGCCCCCGACGCCGCCGCCTTTGCCACAGGAATGGCCGCCACCAATGCGGTGATGCTGGCGATGCTCAACGCCGGCGAGCACGTCATCTTCTCCGATGTGGTCTACGGAGGCACCTACCGGCTCGCCACCCAGGTGTACAACCGGTTCGCAGTGGAGTACGACTTCGTCGACACGTCCGATGTGGCAAACGTAGCCTCCGCCATCAAGGACAACACCCGGCTCATCTTCACCGAGACCCCGGCCAATCCCACGCTCAAGCTGACCGACATCGCCGCCGTCTCGGAGGTTGCGGCCGCGGCCGAGATCCCACACTGCGTCGACAACACCTTCCTTACTCCTTACTACCAACGCCCGATCGAGCTGGGCGCCGACCTAATCGTGCACTCCACCACCAAGTACCTGGACGGCCACAACGCCACCGTCGGGGGGGCGGTTGTTACCAAGACCGACGAGTTGCAGGAGAGAATCAAGTTCATCCAAAACTCGACCGGCACCACCATGTCGCCGCAGGTGGCCTGGTTGACGCTGCAGGGCGTAAAGACCCTGTCGGAGCGGCTAGACCGCCAGTCCGACAACGCCGGGCAGATCGCCCACTTCCTCGAGTCCCATCCCAAGGTGCAGAAAGTGGCTTACCCCGGCCTCGAGTCCTTTCCTCAGCACGATCTCGCCAAGCAGCAGGCATCTGGATTCGGGGCGATGGCATGGTTCGAGCTGGCCGGGGGCCTCGAAGCCGGCAAGAAGCTGATGGGCCTGGTGCGGCTGTGGACGCTGGCGGAGAACCTAGGATCGGTCGAGTCGCTGATCACCCACCCGGCCACCATGACCCACGCTGCGATCGAGCCGGAAGAGCGGTTGCGGATTGGGATCACCGACGGACTGGTCCGCATCTCGGTGGGCATGGAGGATGCAGAAGACCTCATCGACGACCTCGCCCAAGCTCTGGATCGGATATGACCGCCGACCCCGTAGTTGACCACCTCGAATCCCTCGGCGTTGCCTACGAATTGTTCCCGTGTGATCCGGCTCTGGCAGATACCGCTGAGTTCTGCGAAGCGTATGGTTTCGAGCTGGCTGAGTCCGCCAACACAATCGTTGTCGTCGGCAAGCGCGACCCCCGTGTGTATGTGGCGTGTGTGCTGCTGGCTGATGCCCGGCTCGATGTCAACGGGGTGGTTCGCAAGAAGCTCGGAATCCGCCGCACCTCATTCGCCTCGGCGGAGGAGTCGGCGGCCGTGACCGGCATGACTCTGGGAGGCGTGACACCGTTCGGGTTGCCGGATGACCTGCCGATCTGGGTCGATGACAGGGTGATGACACGGCAACGCATCGTGCTCGGCGGCGGGTCGCGGGATCGCAAGGTGCTGACGGCTCCAGCAACCCTGCGGCTGTTGCCTCAGGTCGAGGTGGTTGCGGACCTGGCACAACCTTTCGAGACCTCCTGAAGCGCCTGCGAGGACTCTCCCAAGAATTCACATCCGCGTCACGCTCACCACATCGGGGCGTCATCGGGATCAAGTACCTTGCTTGGTGGGGGGACAGGTGCGGAGGAACTCGCAAGACGGAATCCCACGCCAAGAGCTTCTCGGTGGTACTCCACCCAGAAGCGCCACGTCTCAGTCCGGGTGGTTCAATTCCCTCCCGCAACCAGCCGGACAGAGAAGTCAACGGCCGGTGACACTAAGTCACCGGCCGCTGCGTTTCCGTACCGCACACCGGGTATCAAACGAGTCCTGCATGCCTCCAGGATTGGAGCCACAGGACCCTGTGGTGTTGGTTCTTGATGAACGTGAAGACCTGACCGAAGACCTCGTAGCTGATCGGCTCGACCTCTGCTGCTGCCACCGGGGCTGCAGCAGCGGCCGGAGGAGACTGAGGCTTGGCAGCTGCGGCCGGGACTGCCGTAGTGTCACTCCGACCGCCATCTTCTGTGGACGACTCGGCGACACTGATCGGTGAATACGGAACCGGCTCGTACTCGTCGGCAGACGGCGGCTTCACAGGAGCACCTGCCAGCCAGCGGGCGATGATGCTCTGAGTATCACGACCTACCGCGATTCCACCCTCACCGCTGCCCCACAAGGTGACGGCCATCGCCTCGGCAAAGTGTTCGGCAGGGGTATTGCCCCAGCCATGGGAGTAGTCAAACCAATCACGTTCAGCGGGGATCCCTTGGGAGGCGTAGAAGGCTTCTTTGAATTCGGAGTCGGCGAAGGCGCCACAGGCGAGGAAGGTGTGGTGGGAGAGCTCGTGGACGACGATGGATTCGATCCCGGACACATCGTCGGTCGGGTCGATGACGACCTGGGCGGCGCCGGTGCGGTACTCACCACGTCGGCCATCTAGAGCTTCGAAGATCATGGAGACGCCGCTCGAGCAGGCCTCGCGGGAGCCAAGACCGTCCTGCCACGCTTGGTGAGCGCGGGCGACGGCATCTTGGGTTTGGGTGGGAACGGAGGGAGTGTCGGCAAACGCGACTGCGGACCCCGATACGGGGCCTAAGAGCATCCCTGCCACGAGCAGCGCCATCCATGACTGCATATCAGTTGGCCTTCCTTGGCGTACCTGGTGATCTCAGTCGGCCGGAAGTGACCAGAGATAAGTAGTCATTTCGGGTTTTTGTTCTTTAGTCACCAATAAGTGCTTAACCGCGGGCGAGGAGCGAGACCGGTATCAACAGACCACGCCCCGAGACACCCCGCTGGGTGCGAGTCTTGTCTCCCGGCGGCGGAGCCACTGTGGCCCGACGGTGCGACCGATGCTGCGCTAGGCGGCCACCGGCTCGATGGCGAGGATGTCCTGGTGGTAGATCGATTCGGTGCCAGTAGCGTTGCGCAGCAGGACGGCGCGGTCGCCGTAGAGGGCTTCCATGCCGAGGTACTCCCCGACGGCGAACCCTGCCGCCGTCTTGGCACGGTAAATCAGGCCGCGCCGGAGATGGTTGAAGTTGAGGTATGTGTTGTGTTGTGCCGACACTCGGCACTCCTTTCTGTCCAGCCTCTATCGAGGTATGAGGTACGACCGTTCCCTAGGCGCCGTACGTGCGCGGTTGCGCAAGACGGACGGTGAGGTCACGACCAGCGTAGGTAGAGCCGTGGAGGTTCTCGATGGCCCGTCGGGCCGCACGCTGCGGCATGTCGACAAAGCCAAAACCTTTGGAACGCCCTGTTCGTTTATCGGTGATCACCGTCGCTTGGTGAACCTTTCCGTAGACACCAAAGAGATCCTGCAACTGGTTCGCTGAGGTGCTGTAGGGAAGGTTGGCCACATAGACACTGTGACCGACCCCGCCTTCCCGACCATTCGGGTGCTTCTTGCCCTGCTTTCTCCTGGTGTGGTCGCGGGGCGGTGCTTGGTTGCGCTCGGTACGGCGGCCAGCTGCCACCCGTTCACCAATGCGGTATCCGCCCTCATGAAGCAGGTCAGGCCGGGGCCGCTCGATGGGTGCCTGGAGAGCCAGGTCCTTCTGCATGCGACCAACAGTCCGCTTCTGGTTGCCGGTCACCAGGCTGACGACCAGTCCGCTGGCACCGGCGCGAGCAGTGCGGCCGGAGCGATGCAAGTAGTCCTTGTGGTCGGCAGGCGGATCGAAATGAACCACCGATTCGACGGCGTCGATATGAATACCCCGAGCGGCGACGTCGGTGGCGATGAGGGCTTGTGCCTTGCCGGTAGCGAAGGTCCGTAGGGCGCGAGTGCGCTGGTTCTGCGAGCGGCCCCCATGAAGGGCGACAGTGCCGACGCCAAGCTTGCCCAGTTGCCTGGCCAACCGATCAGCCCCATGGCGGGTACGGGTGAACACGATGGACCGCCCTGCAGCACCGACCACGTCGGCAGTGTGTTGGACCCGGTCGTGATGCTCGACCAACCAGAAATGATGGCGGGCATCGATGGTCTCCGCCTCTACGGCCCCGGCATCGTGCCGGACCGGGTTGTTCTGATAGGTGCGACTCAGCGTTGCGATGTCTCCGTCGAGCGTCGCCGAGAACAACAACGTCTGCCGCTGCCGAGCTGTCTGGTCGAGGATACGGCGCACCGCTGGCAAGAAGCCCATGTCGGCCATGCGGTCGGCCTCATCGACAACGACGATATGGGCTTCGCTGAGATCAACAGTTCTCTGCTCGATCAGATCCTCGAGACGACCCGGGGTGGCAACGAGAACATCGACCCCCTTGCGGAAGGCCTGCTTCTGCGGCCCGTAGCTCACCCCGCCGTACACGGCGAAGACATAGCGGCCAGCAGCCTTGGCCGGCGCGGTCAGTTCCTTCTTGATCTGTTCGGCCAGCTCCCGGGTGGGGGCCAGGATTAGCGCCTTCGGCTTGTTACGCCGCGACTTATCGACCCTCGCCAGCAGCGGCAGTCCAAATGCCAGCGTCTTGCCGGAGCCGGTGGGCGCCTTACCGGAGACGTCCCTGCCGGCCATTGCATCGGGGATGGCGGCGGCCTGGACGGGAAACGGCTCGGTGATATCGCGCTTGGTGAGGCTATTGACGATGGGCTCGGGCAACCCGAGACGGGCGAAGCCAGTAGTCATTGCTTTCTCCTGAGAAGTGGTTGGTTTGCTCGGTCTCGCTCAACGTGCGGCGCTGGTCGCCGAGAGGTTCAAGCTTCGGCCGAAGAGGCGGTCCAACCGGGTGAGAAAAACGTGCCGTGTGAGCACCGGGGAAGCGATGCAAGTCGCTGACCTCCACCCGGTGCGGCCGGGCAACAGTAACAGGTGTCCCCGAGTTGGCAACCAACTGATCCCCGACGCCGAGCCGGTGAGACCCGAATCAAAGAGCGGACGGGATCCAGGTCGCTCGAGCGACGTTACCCCCTCTTTGTCCCGCACGTCGCGCCCTACAGCGCAGGAGCCCCCGGCTTAGCCATCACTCGAGCCAGCGGCAGCAGCGCCATCCACGACTGGTCCTGAGGACGACGCGCCCCCTCCTCGATCAGCTCCTCGAACTCGTGCAGCGGTGTAAACCGCACCTTTCCCTGTTCCAGTCCAATGAACGCACTGGTGTACTCCTCGGCCAGAGCCTGCTCGATGAGGTAATCAACGCTCTTCGATGCCAGTCGGGTCGCCTGGATCCGGTCAAACGGCGACGGATCGCCGCCCTGTTGGATATGGCCGAGAATCGACGCCCGTACACTGAAGAGGCCTTCCCCCTCCCGCTCGAACAGCTCCTTGATGAAGGTTGCCGTGTACACGGGGTCGGCATACTCACTGGAGATGACCAGGCCGAGTCGCTTCCCCCGATCAAAACCCAGCCTCAGGTCCTTGATGTCGTCCCGGAGATCGTCCAGCGTGATCCCTTCCTCCGGCAGGTAGACCCGCTCCGCGCCGGTCGCCAAACCGCTCATCAGCGCCAGATAGCCGCAGTCCCGCCCCATCACTTCAACAACAAAGCAGCGCCCCGAGGCCACCGCCGACTGCTTGATCTTGTCGACATCGCCAACGATGTTGTTGAGCGCAGTGTCGGCACCAATGCTGAGCTCCGACCCGGGAAGGTCGTTGTTGATCGACGCCGGCATGCACACCATCGGGATGCGCAGCCTTGGATTCTCCTGAGCCGCCCTGTGCAGGTCGTAGCAGGCCCGATAGCCGGCCCAGCCACCCACCATCAGCAATCCATCTAGGCGGTGCGCCTCGATCTGGTCCGCAATCATGTCGAAGTGTCTGCCGCGGGGCAAGTGACGGCTGGTTCCCAGCTCAGCACCGCCGCGCGACGCCCAACCGTTGACGCTCATCCAGTCCATCTCACGAATCCTGCCCACTTCCAGACCCCGGAACCCGGCGCTCACGGCAAGCATGGTGTGGCCGTCGTCGATGGTCTCCCTCACCGCAACCCGGACCGCAGTGTTCATCCCCGGCGCAGGCGCACCGGCGTGGAGGATGCCGAGCCGCAGCTGACGTTGGCCGGGATCGGGGGCATGCGGATGGGCCCGCACCATCGTGCGCATCAGCCGGAAGGAATCGCGGAAGCTGCCGCCCCGCATCTCCATTGCCGTCTCGTAGTCCTGTTCCGCGATCCGGTCGGCCACGGCTCGGGTCTCCTCGACACATTCCATCAGCGGCGAACTGATGATTTGATGCTCTTTGATACCCACCAGCTGGGCTTCACCACCGGGGCTGGTGACGACCTGCTCTACCGCGGCGTACCCGAGAACGGTAGAGAGATAGCGGTCGAAGGCGCTCGGGGCACCGCCACGCTGGACATGGCCGAGACTCGTAACCCGGGTGTCAGCGCCGAGCTGTTCTTCGAGGACCTGCTTGACGTGGTCTGCAGTTATCGGGTTGCCGTGCAGATCCTGGGCCCCCTCGGCGACGATAACCAGGTTGAGGCGCCTCCCTACGGCCCGGCTGGCGGTAAGTGCCCGACACATCGACTCTTCCCACTCATCAGTATCGGGAGGGCTCTCCGGGATCAGCACCCAGTTGGCCCCGGCTGCCAGGGCACTCATCAACGCCAGGTATCCACAATTGCGCCCCATCACCTCGACGACGAAGGCACGCTGGTGACTCGAGGCGGTGCTGTGAATGGCATCGAGCGCCTCGGTTATGCGATGCAGGGCGGTGTCGGCTCCGATCGTCATGTCGGTGCCGAACATGTCGTTGTCGATGGAACCGACCATGCCCACCAGGGTGAAACGGCGGTTGCTGGCAGCTCTTGTCTTCTCGATCTCGCCGCGCTCGACCAGTTCGTCGAGCAGACCCCGCCATTCCTCGCGGAAGATGTTGGCGCCGGTCAGGCTGCCGTCGCCGCCGATGACGATGAGTGCGGTGATCCCGTGCTCAATGAGGTTGCGGGCCGCCTTGAGGCGCCCTTCCCGGGTGCGGAAGTCGTCGCTGCGCGCAGTGCCGAGCACCGTACCGCCTTGGTGGAGAATGCCACCGACGTCTTCCGAGCCGGCCTTGCGGATGGCGTCGCCGCCATCAACGAGGCCCTGCAGGCCTTCCGAGACCGTGTACACCTCGAGACCGGCGTCGATGCCGGCACGCACTACAGCCCGTACGGCGGGGTTCATTCCGGCGGCATCACCGCCGCTGGTGAGGACGGCCAAGCTGGTGGGGCGCTGCGGTGTCTTCAGCATCTTGAGTCTCCTCGAGAGATGGGCGTTCCGTCCGCAGGCTTAACACTAGAGGGGCAGAGGACGCGTTGAATCGCTTGTCACTACGGGGCTTGCGGTAGCGGGGCATGGCACCCCCCTCGACGGACTTCGCCCATCGATCCCCCCTTCGAGGGGGGGGATTGGCCCTCTGGTTCAAGGAGGGATTGGCCCTCTGGCAATCACCGGCGCGAGGAAAGCGTCGACCGCTTCCGGGAGAACAGCACCAGACCCGCACCGCTGATCAGCAACACCAGCGCTGCGATGAACAGTTCACCGAAGTTGGCGCCGGTGAACGGCAATGTGTCGGGAGGATCGTCCGGGTCGGGATCGTCGCCGGGTCCGGGCAGAGTCCGTGGCGTCACCGCAATGGTGTGGGTGTGCTCGATGCAGATCTGCGGATCATCGTCGTCGCAGACCTGATAAACCGAAACGTAGACCCCGATCTCCGTGGTGACGCCGCTGAAGGTCCCATCCGGGTTCCAGCTGATCCCGGGCGGAAGCTCGCCGCTGATGAGGGTCACAGTTACCGGGCCGCCGTCGGGATCAGACACGGGTAGTGGGCTCACCGGATTACCGACCACAACACTCTGGAATGACTCCTCGGGCCCGGGACCCTCGTTGTCAGACCCACTCGGATTGACTGTCACCGTGACAGTGGCGGTGTCACAGAGGCCCGTGGCCGGGATGCCGCTCGGCGAAACTCCAGGGAGCTCACAGATGGTGTAGGTAAACGTGTCGACACCGGTGAACCCTGGGTTCGGGGTGTAGGTAATGGTCCCGTCCGAATTGACCGTGATCGTGCCATTCGCCGGGTCGGTAGTGGTGTCGATGGCGAAGTCGTGCCCTTCGGGATCGCTGTCATCGGCAAGCACAACAATCGCGACTGCAGTGTCCTCGTCCGTAATGGCCAAGTCGTCGATCGCGACAGGCGGGTTGTTGCCGATGAGCGGGAAATCGGCGGACAGGTCGGTCTCCCCCGGATCCAGAGTGAGCGAGATCGGCGGCGCCGAACCCAACCCACTCGGCACCGTTGCGTCGTCGATCGCGACGTCGTAGTCACCGGACGGGAGCCCGGCAAACAGATACTGGCCGCTGGAATCGGTAACCGTCGTGAACACGATGTCGTCGGCAGTCCCGAGGACGCCGTCGCCGCCGGCCCAGGTGAGATTGACCGTGACCCCGGGCACCCCTGGCTCGCCACCATCAAACACGCCATCGAGATCCAGGTCTTCGAACACCTGGTCACCGATGGTGCCGGAGCCGACCAGCGGGAAGTCAACGTCGTCACGACCCTGGCCCGGGTTCAGCGCAACTGCTTGATCGAGATCGCCGCTCAAGCCGGCTGGGATCGTCGAGGAGTGGATGATCACGGTGAACTCACCGGCGGGAAGGCCCGTGACCAGGTAGTTGCCGTTGCCGACCGTCGTGGTGTTGTACACCAGGTCGTCGGCGGTCCCGAGCACGCCGTCCGGACCGTGCCAACTGACGGTGACCCACACACCGTTGACACCGGGCTCACCCGGATCTTGGATGCCGTCGCCGTCAACGTCGATGAAGACCGAGTCGCCTATGAAGCCGGTCGCGGTGTACGCAAAGTCGACGCCGGTTATGTCGGTCGCTACCGGCACGTTCACCAAGGTCCGGCTATCAAGCGTCGAGTCCGGATCCAGCGTCTGGAAGTCGATACCCGGAGGCAGATCGCTCGTGTCGACGACGACCTGATAGGCGCCCGGAGGCACGTTGTCGAACAGGTAGTTGCCGTTGCCATCGGTTTGCGTGGTGAAGACCTCATCGTCGGCGGTGCCGAAGACTCCGTCGAGACCCGCCCAAGTTGCGGTGACGTCGACTCCGCCGAACCCGCCGTCCCCGGCGCCGATGCTGCCGTCTCCGGCTACATCGTGGGCGATGGTCCCGGCAATGCTGCCTTGGCTCAACGCCACGACATCAGCGCTGTCCTCGTCGGCCAGTGGGGTGTCAAGCGGATCGACCGCCGCCACGGAGGCTGTATTCGTGAACGAAGCATCAGCGGTGACGGAGCACGCATAGGTCACCGGTGCCGATCCCACCGGGAGGTCGCCGATGGCGTTGTCACAAGCCGGGGCCAGCGGGTCGCTGACGGCTACGCCGAACAGGTCGGTGTCCCCGGTGTTGGTGACGATGATGGTGAAGGTGGCGTCGGTGCCCTGGATCACAGTCTGCAGATCCGGCGTCTTCTGGATGTCGATGCCGGGTACCAGCACCGTCACGTCGGCCGAGTCGGAATCGCTGACAGCGGATCCCACGGGATCGGTGGCGGTGACGTCGGCGACGTTGGTGAAGTCGGTGGTCACGTCGGTCACAGAGCATGTGTAGGACGTGGAGGCGCCGGCGACGAGGTCACCAATGACGTTGTCACACGATGGCACCAGCGGGTCGCTCACGGTCACGTTGCTGAGATCGACGTCGCCGGTGTTGGCCACCTCGATGGTGAACGTGGCAGTACCGCCGGTGACAACGGTCTGCCCGTCGGGTGACTTCGCAATGGAGATCGCCGGAGCTATGGCATCGACAGCGGCGGTGTCACTGTCGGTTACTGAGTTCCCCAGCGGATCACTCGCGGCTACGTCGGCGACGTTGGTGAAGTCGGCCGACACTCCGCTCACCGTGCAGGTGTATGAGGTGGCCTCACCGATCGCAAGGTCGCCGAGTACGGCGTCACACGCCGGAGCCAGGGCATCGGTGACGGTGACGTCGCTCAGCGCCGTTTGGCCGGAGTTTGTCACCGTGATGGTGAAGGTGGCGTCGCCACCGGCAACGACCTGCTGGAGGTCAGGTGTCTTCTGGATGTCGACTGCCGGCACCAGCACCGTGACGTCCGCGGTGTCGGTATCGGTGACATCGAGACCGAGTGGGTCGGTGCCAACGACTGTGGCGCTGTTGGTGAAGTCCGCAGTTACCCCACTCAGCGAGCAGGTGTACGAACTGGAGGCACCAGCGCCCAGGTCGCCGATGGTGCTGTCACACGCCGGAGCGAGCGGATCGGTGACGGCAACGTCGCTGAGATCCACGTCGCCGGTGTTGGTGACTGTGATAGTGAAAGTGGCATCGCCACCGGAGACGATGGTCTGCAGATCAGGGGTCTTCTCGACATCGATCGAAGGATCGATGACGTCGACGGCGGCGTCGTCAGAATCTGATACCGAATTGCCGAGGACATCGGTGCCGGAGACCGCAACTATGTTGGTGAAGTCGGCGGTAACGCCGCTCGCCGTGCAGTCGTAGGAGCTGGATTCCCCGACGGCGAGGGCGGCAATCGTGGCGTCGCAGGCCGGCGCCAATGCGTCGGTAACGGCCAGGTCGACAAGATCCTGATCTCCGTCATTGGTGACGGTGATCGTGAAAGTCACGTCGTCGCCGATGTGGATCTGCTGCGTATCGGGGGTCTTCTGGATGTCGACACCAGGGGTGATGACATCGACGATGGCATCGTCGCTCGCGGTCACCGTGTCGCCCAGCGGAGTGTCGGCTACCACCGAGGCGACATTCGTGAAGTCGGCGGCGACGCCGACAACGGTGCAGCCGAACGTCTGTGACTCACCGATCGCAAGGGTGGCGAATGTTGTCTCGCAGCCGACGGCGAGCGGATCGCTCACGACGACATTGGTCAGATCGGTGTCACCAGTGTTGGTGACGGTGATCGAGAACACCGCATCCTCACCGCTGAGCAGTGTTTGCAGGTCGGGGGTCTTCTGGATGTCGATCGCTGGATCTACCACGTCGACAGCAGCGGTGTCGCTGTCAGTGACCGGGTTGCCCAGCGGATCATCGCCGGTGGCAGCGGCGACATTGGTGAAGTCGGCGGTTACCCCGCTCAGTGTGCAGCTGTAGGAAGTGGATGCGCCGACTGCCAGGTCGCCGATGGCGGCGTCGCACACCGGCGCCAAAGCGTCGGCCACGGTCACGTTGCTGAGGTCGGTTGCCCCACTGTTGGTGACGGTGATGGTGAACGTCGCGTCGCCGCCGACACCAACCAGCTGACTGTCGGGCGTCTTCTCGATGTCGATGGCGGGTACCAGCACGGTGACATCGGCGGTGTCACTGTCGGTGACGGTGCCGCCGGCGGCGTGGTCGCCGCTCACGTCTGCTGTGTTGGTGAGATCCGCGGTGATCCCAGCCAGGTCGCAGGTGTAGGAAGTGGATGCACCAACCGCGAGGTCACCGATGACTGCGTCGCAATTGGGGGCAAGCGGATCGGTCACTACGACGTTGGCCAGATCGATGTCGCCGGTGTTGGCGATGTCGATGGTGAACGTGGCAGTGCCGCCGGTCACAACCGCCTGCGAGTCGGGTGACTTCGAGATGGCGATCGCCGGGGCAACCACGTCTACGTCTGCGGTGTCACTATCGGTTGCCGGGTTGCCGGCCGCATCGGTGGCATCCACCACCGCGGTGTTGGTGAAGTCGGCAGCGACCGCACTGGTCGAGCAGGTGTATGTGGTCGATGCGCCGACGGCGAGGTCGCCGATGATCGCATCACACGCCGGAGCCAGCGCGTCCGTTACCGCAACGTTGCTGAGTGGAATGGCTCCGGCGTTCGTGACGGTGATGTCAAAGGTGGCGGTGCCCCCGGTGGCGACGATCTGCAGATCCGGTGTCTTCTGGATGTCGACAATCGGGACCAGTACCTCGACGTCGGCCGAGTCACTGTCGGTGACAGTGCCTCCGGCAGCATGAGTAGCGACGACGGTTGCGGTATTGGTGAAGTCCCCGGTCACTCCGGTTGCAGAGCAGGTGACGGTGCTGGAGCCGCCGACCCCGAGAGCGGGGATCACCGTGTCGCACGCCGGTGCCAGCGGGTCGGTGACAGTGACATCGGTAAGCGGTGCGTCGCCGGTGTTGGTCACTGTGATCGTGAAGATGGCGTCCTGACCCGCCAGGATCTGCTGAATCGCCGGGTCCTTGACCAGGTCGATTGCCGGACTGATGACAACCACGTCTGCGGTGTCGGTGTCACCGACGGTGCCGCCGGCGGGATGCGTGCCCACCACATCTGCAGTGTTGGTGAAGTCTGCGGTCACGCCGGCCACTGAGCAGGTGTACGAGGTCGAGGCGCCGGGCGCTAGATCACCGATCGCGGCGTCGCAAGCCGGGACCACGGCATCGCTGACGGCTACGCCGGTCAGATCTACGTCGCCGGTATTGGTCACGGTAATCGTGAACGTGACAGTGTCTCCACTCAGGATGTACTGCAGGTCGGGGGTCTTCTCGACGTTGATTGCCGGGGAGATGACGTCGACATCGGCGGTGTCGGAGTCGGCCACGGCCGGACCGACTGGAGGCTCACCGGTGACCGCAGCCGTGTTGGTCATGTCGACCGCTACCCCCGGCAGGGTGCAGCTGTAGGACGTGCTGGCACCCACCGCCAGATCACCGACCACGCTATTGCATGCCGGGGCAAGCGGATCGGAGACGGCAACATTGGTGAGGTCGGTGTCGCCGGTGTTGGTCACGGTGATGGTGAAGGTGGCGTCGGTACCGGGCAGGATCTGCTGGGTGTCCGGCGTCTTCTGGATATCAATGGCCGGCTCGACAATGTCCACATCGGCGGTATCGGAGTCGGTAACTTGCCCGCCGGCCGGATGGTCGGCGGTCACATCGGCAGTGTTGGTGAAGTCGGCGGTGACTCCGACCGCAGTGCAGGAGTACGAGGTCGAGGCACCGACGGCGAGGTCGCCGATCGTTGCGTCACACGCCGGAGCCAGTACATCGGTCACCACCACGTTGCTCAGATCCGCATCACCGGTATTGGTGACGGTGATTGTGAAGGTGGCGTCCTCTCCGGACAGCAACGTTTGGGTGTCCGGGGTCTTCTGAATCTCGATGGCCGGGCCGATCACGACGACATCGGCATCGTCGCTGTCGCTGACGGCGCCACCTGCAGCGTGCTCGCCGGTGACGTTTGCGACATTAGTGAAGTTGGCAGATACCCCGTTGACCGTGCAGTCGTAGGAAACAAACGCGCCGACTGCGAGGTCACCGATGACCGCGTCGCAATTGGGGGCAAGCGGATCGGTCACTGCTACGTTGCTCAGATCCGCATCACCGGGATTGGAAACGGTGATCGTGAACGTCACGTCTGCGCCCGGCAGCACAATCTGGGTGTCCGGAGTCTTCTGAATCTCGATGGCCGGGCCGATCACAACGACCTCAGCATCGTCGCTATCGGTCACGGTGCCGCCCGATGGGGTCTCGGCGACGACGTCTGCAGTGTTGGTGAAGCTACCGGTTACTCCGCTGAGTGTGCAGGTGTAGGTCTCTACGGCGCCAACCGCCAGCGAGGCGAACGTGTTGTCACACGGCGGAGCCAGCGCATCGGTAACCACGACATTGCTCAGATCCGCATCTCCGCTGTTGGTGACGGTGATCGTGAACGTCGCATCGGCACCGGAAACGA
>JASJEG010000200.1 GCA_030064765.1 Acidimicrobiia bacterium
CGGTGCTCTGGTCCTACTCGCCACGAGTCTTGGCGCTATCCCGCTGATCGTGCGCGAGGACATACCTTGGCCCGAGCTCGTTGCCTCCCGGGTGTGGCTCGGGGCCCTCACTCTGCTGCTCCTTCTAGTTGCCCGTCGGAAACTGCAGCTGCCCGCCCGACACCGGGGTACGGTCGCCGTCGCCGGCGTCTTGCTCGCAGTGCACTGGGCGACTTTCTTCTGGGCTCTGAAACTGACGACGGTTGCGGTTGCCTTGTCGGTGGTGTTCCTGGGCCCGGTGGTTGCCTCCGCATTGGCTCCTCGCTTTCTCGGGGAGCGAGTGCCGCAGCGTATGTACTGGGCTCTTGGGAGTGCCTTCGTTGGCTTGGTGCTTGTTGTGGTCCGGCAAGGTGGCGGCGACGCGAGCACTGCGGGCTCGACGGTTGGTGGAGTCCTCGCCGCACTGGTGTCAGCAGCGAGCATTGCTGCCTTGCTGCTGGTGTCCAAGGTTGCGGTCGACGACCTCGGTGCACTGGTCGTGACAACTGGAGAGCTCGGAACCGCTGCCATCGTGTTGTCGCCGTGGTTGCCCGGTGCCGTGAGAGAGACCGTCGCCAACCCGCTGCCGCTGCTGACCCTGGGCATAGTGCTCACCGGGTTCAGCTTCCTGATCATCTGGACGGCGATCCGCGAGCTGTCGGTGGTGGCGGTCAGCGTGCTTCTCCACATAGAACCCATATCGGCGGTGTTGCTGGCGATGATCTTCCTGGACGAAACTCCGGATGTGGTGCAGTGGATTGGTATCGGCATGGTTGTAGCGGGGGGATTGCTCGCCGCCCGTGACGCAACCGCCGAAGAGGTTCTAGTCGCCCCAGCCAATATCTGAGGGCTTGCCCAACTGCAGAGGAGCCGGCGCACTTCCTCTGTTCTTGCGTAGAACGGGCTCAACATGCGGGCTCAGTTGCGTAAGAAGCTGGGATGACGGGACCCTCACAGATCGGGCAGGTAGCAGGTTCGATATCCTGTTAGTCGATGGATGCTTCTGAGGTGAGCCGCCGGGCACTTGACCTCTTGGCGAAGCTTGCAGGTCACCCGGTGCCGCGCGTGCGGTTGTGGGACGAAGGGGAGTGGGGCCCACCTGACGCAACCAGCACAATCGCGCTCAAGCATCCGGGCGCACTGCGATCGATGCTGCTGCCTCCCAACGACCTCTCGGCGGGGGAGGCCTACGTCTTCGATGACGTTGATTTCGAGGGAGATATCTTTGCGATTCTCGAGTTTGGGGCGCGACTGGCCGAGGCCAAGCGTGGGGCCGTCACCAAAGGCAGGCTCTTGTGGCTATTGCGCCAACTTCCTGAGGAGATTCGGCGAGATGAGTCTGATCGTCCCGGGATCAGCGGCAAGCGGCATTCGCCTACCCGCGACAGGAAGGCAGTAACCCACCACTACGACACCGGCAACGACTTCTTTGCGCAGTTTCTCGACCCGGCAATGGTGTATTCGTGTGCCCATTTCCTGAGTCCGACCGAGTCGCTCGAGGAGGCGCAGCGCCGCAAGCTCGATCTGGTGTGTCGCAAGCTCAGGTTGGTGCCCGAGATGCGTTTGCTCGATGTGGGGTGCGGCTGGGGAGCGCTTGTCATCCATGCGGCTCGGGAGTACGGAGTACGCGCCACCGGGATCACACTGAGCGGCGAGCAGGCGGCAGAGGCGCGCCGCAGGGTTGAGGAGGCGGGCGTTGGGGGCAGAGTCGAGATTCTGGAACGTGACTACCGTGACCTGAGCGGCGAGTTCGATGCCATCGCCTCGATCGGGATGGTCGAGCACGTTGGACGGAAGGAACTCGTTGGCTACTTCGAGGATCTGCGCAAGGTGCTCGCCCCGGGCGGACAGATCCTCAACCACGGCATTGTGACGAGGGATCGGAAGGTGCGCCGAGTCACGCCAACCTTTGTCAACACCTACGTCTTCCCTGACGGGGAACTGGTTCCACTCGATACCGTTGCTGGGTCCGCCGAGGACGCAGGTCTCGAAGTGCGCGATGCAGAGTCGCTGCGTGCCAGCTATGCGTTGACGCTGCGTCACTGGGTGGCGAACCTGGAACGCAACCGGGAAGCTGCGGTAGCTGCGGCAGGGGAGAAGGTCTATCGCGTCTGGCGGGCGTACATGGCCGGATCTGCGGTGGCGTTCGAGCGGGCCGCTATCAGCGTCTACCAGCTGCTCTTGAGCGACCCGGCCCGTCCGTGGACCTACGGTCGTAGCGAGCTTCTGGCCAGCGACGACGGCTAGCCCCTGCGGGCTAGCTGCTTTAGTGGCCGGCTGAGATGACGCAGAAGACGTTGCCCTCGGGATCGGCGAGCACGGACCAGCGAAACCCGTGTGACTCGTGGTCCTCGACCTTGGAGCCACCCAGCTCGATGATGTGAGCCGCGAACGCCTGCGGGTCCTCAGCCGCGATGTCGAGATGGATCCGGTTCTTCCCCTGGCGTGGTTCCGGGACTCGTTGGAAGGCGAGCGCAGGGCCCTTCTCGCTGATCCCGCCCAACCACACATAGTCGGGATACCGGGCTTTCTCCTCCAATCCGAGCGCCTCCGACCAGAACTTCACCATGGCGTCGAGGTCGTTGCAGTCGATCATGACCGTTCCTACGAATGCGCTGGTGCTCATGACTCCTCCGGAAAGTCCTTGTGGATGCGTGATGGGGTCGGGCCGGATTGACCCTGATACTTGGAGCCAGCCCCCGGTGATCCGTATGGGTTTTCCGCTGCTGTGCTCAGTTGGTAGAAGGACACCTGGCCGATCTTCATCCCGGGATAGATGGCGATCGGCAGGTTGGCGACGTTGGAGAGTTCCAGTGTGACCTGTCCCTTGAAGCCGGGATCAACGAAGCCGGCGGTCGAGTGAATCAGCAGCCCGATGCGACCGAGGCTGGACTTGCCTTCGAGCCGCGCCACGATGTCGTCGGCCAGGCCGACAACTTCGAGGGTCGAGCCGAGTACAAACTCGCCGGGATGCAGCATGAACGGCTGCTCTGGCGTCGCCGCAACCTCGACGGTTAGGTCCTCCTGTGGCTCCTTGGGATCGATGAGGGCGTACTTGTGGTTTTCGAAGACCCGGAACACAGAGTCGCAGCGCAGGTCGACGCTGGACGGCTGCACCATCTTCTCGTCATAGGGGTCGATCACGATGCGGCCGTCGGCGACGGCTTCCTTGATGGTGCGGTCCGAGAAGATCATGTAGCGATCGTAGCCAAGTCATGGTGCCGAAGTCTGGGCAAGATGAAGGGGCCGACCTGCGCCGGCCCCTTCAGCAATGGCTGTCTATCGGCTAGTAGTCGGCTTGAGCACGGAACTCGTCGGCAAGCCGCAGGATCTCACCCGGGGCCCCTCGCCCATTCCGTTCTTGCGTAGGCCAGCTCCGATATGAGGGCTCCGATATGAGGGCTTGGATACGCAGGAACGAGGGTCAGACGTACTCGATGGTGTGGCTGATGTCGACCGATGCGTCGAGCATCGAGTACACGGAGCAGTACTTGCTCTCCGTGAGGTTGATGGCGTGTTCGACCCGGCCTTGATCCACATCTCCACCGACCAGGTAGCGGATGTGGATTGTCGTGTAGACCTTGGGTGCTGTCTCGGCTCGTTCCCCCGAGACCTCCACCTCGAGCGAGGTCAGCGGTTGCCGCATCTTCTCGAGGAACTCGACCACAGTGACCGCGCTGCAGCTGCCCAGTGCGGCCAGGACCAGCTCCATCGGACCGGGACCCGCTTCCTTAGTCCCACCATCGATGCGGATGGTGTGTCCCGACTCGCTGGTCGCATGAAAGCTGGTTCCGGCGACGTGAGTGACTGTTGCGTGGGGCATTGGGGTTCTCCGAACTCGATCAGCTTCTGTTCTTGCGTACACCACGGCATATATCCGCCGCCATGTCCGCAAGAACGGTGGAAGCCTCGCCTGAGGCAAGGCCACCGTGAGGTGGTCTTGTTGGCCGCAGAGCGGGTGAGGGGAATCGAACCTTCTCCGCTCCCGTCCTGTCGATTTGTGTGCCAGCGGTGCAGCTCAGAATCCTGCCCGTGGGCGGAAGAGATGCTCGATTCCTCCGTCGTTTCGGTCGGCAAGGCCACCGTGAGGTGGTCTTGTTGGCCGCAGAGCGGGTGAGGGGAATCGAACCCCCGTATTCAGCTTGGGAAGCTGATGTTCTGCCATTGAACTACACCCGCGGGGTGGCCGATTGTAACGCTCCGATCGGCCATATCGTCAAGACGTCGCCAAGCTGGCTACACCCCACAGGGTGATCAGCACGCCTACCGCAAGGAGCCACCAGGCCCGGACCGCACGGAACTCGCCGGTAGCGCCTTTCGGGTGTTTACCCCGATAGTGCTGCACGATGGCAAGCACGTTGCCAATCACCATTGCGGCCCCTACGGCCAGGATCATCTGGGCGAGAAGATCGTCGAGTCCGAGTAGCTCTGTGATGTCCATGTAGACCGAACGCTAGTGGCACGGTACGGGAATGAATCGGGATAGAGTCATCATGAGATGAGCACACTGACGCTGCGTACAAAACGAACGATCCCGCAGATCGGCCTTGGGGTCTATCAGGCAGAACCGGGTCCGGATACCAAGAACGCAGTGCTGGCGGCGCTAGAGGCCGGCTACCGACACGTTGATACGGCATCGATCTACAAGAATGAAGCCGATGTAGGTGAGGCCATCGCAGCCAGCGGCCTCGATCGCAGCGAGGTATACGTCACGACCAAGCTGTGGAACGAAGATCACGGCTTCGACAAGGCCCTTCGTGCGTTCGAGCGGAGCTTGTCACAACTGGGGCTCGCCTACGTAGATCTCTACTTGATCCATTGGCCGGTGCCGATCCTCCGACTGGATACCTGGCGAGCGCTCGAACGGCTGACGCTCGACGGCCGCGTGCGCGACATCGGCGTCAGCAACTACATGGCTCGACACATCGATGAGATTCTGCAGTATGCGCCCGTAATCCCAGCAGTGAACCAGATCGAGCTCTCGCCGTACCTGTACAAGACTCGGCTCGACACCGTGGAGCGTTGTCGGGAGCACGACATCGTGATCGAGGCCTACAGCCCGCTCACCAAGGGTCGAAAACTCGATGATCCAGTACTCGCCGAGATCGGCCGGGTGCACGGCAAGACGAGTGCCCAGGTACTGATTCGTTGGGCGATTCAGCATGGCTTCGTCGTTCTGCCCAAGTCAGTCAATCCCGCCCGAATCCAGGCCAACCGCGATGTGTTCGATTTCGAGCTGACCGAAGGTCAGATGAGGCGGCTCGACGATCTCGATGAAGGTTTGGTCACGGGGTGGGACCCCGCCGACGTGGCGTAGCCACGTCGGGTCGAGTTGCCTTGCGGCAACATCGAGCTCAGTCTGCTGACTGAGACATCCGTTGGAGTTGCTGCGCAACTCCCGCCTCTATCCAAATGGCCACGTCGGGTCGAGTTGCCTTGCGGCAACATCGAGCTCAGTCTGCTGACTGAGACATCCGTTGGAGTTGCTGCGCA
>JASJEG010000242.1 GCA_030064765.1 Acidimicrobiia bacterium
GAACCGTCCTTGGTTGGGGTCGTTACGGGCGTCGATGAGCACTTCGACGCGACGTTCCCGGTCGAGAACCTCCATGCCGACATCAACCGCACTCCGCAACCGCTCCTGCTCGAGGTCCTGATGCAACGTCTCGACGAGCCTCCGGCGCATGTCATCGGGCAGTTGGTCGAGGACCTGATCGACGTCCTTGTTGTCGCGGAGCAGCTCGTTGATGTCCGTGTCGGGTCCGACCGGGCCGATCGCCCGGCGAATCCGGTCGATGGCGCGCTGGTCCTCTTCGTTGCGAAGACGGTCGATTAGCTCGGCTTCGGCGTCGCGGCGCGTTTGATCCGGGGGGAGTCGCTCGATGATGGAGCGCACTCTTTCACGGTTGTTGGCCTCCTCGAAAGGATCCCGATAGACATACTCGTCCGGTGTTGAGGTTGAAACCGCGCTGCTGTCGAGCAGATCGCGAAGTCCTCCCGAGCGCCACGCCGTGAGGACGTCGTCAACGCTGTGTCCAGCGTTCACCAGGGCATTGGCGAGAAGGAGGGCAGTGCCGGTGAGCCCTGCCAGCGACAACCGAATCGCGTCCTCGGCCGGGATCTCGGTAGGCGGTGCGATGAGCTGGCGCACCAGCTCGTTAGTGCTGATATCTGCGCCATCGGTGAGATGCCACACCGCCTCTTGCCCGTTGAAGTCGTAGAGGTTGCCGTCCTGGATGCGTTCGATGGTGCGCAGCATCTGGTCGTCGACGAGATCACCCGGTGTGAACACTTCCGAACTCGAGGGAATGGAGTCGTTCATCTCACCGCAGAACGCCTTGATGTAGTCCGTCTGCGGTTCTCCCGGTGTCGGCGGTACCTCGACGACTTCGCCACCAGCGGTGATCATTGTCTGCGCTCCCGAGTTGCCGGGAACCAGCTTCAACCCTGCCGGAACTCGCACCCAAACGGTGCGGCCGGACCGGTTCGTGATGTCGAGGCGTATCGAATCGCCGTAGTAACTGCCCGTTCCGCGGATTTGCACAGAGACGTCGGTCACGTCGCCTTTGAAGACATCTCTTATGTCGTGTTCCTGGCCGGAATCGGCGAGACCGGAGCCGGCACCGAGGGCCAACACCAGCAGAACCGCGGTTGCCGGAGTCACCGAACGGCGGGCCTCGTTGACTGCCAGATTGCGTCCCACCAGCATTCCGGCGACTGTGGCTGCCCCGAAGAACCCGGCCGCCAGGCCGATGTTGGCCAGACCGGCGCGATTGATGACGCCCGCCAGTTGCAGGAGCACTGTCCCAGTACCCCAGGCGGCGACACCCCACACGGTGCGCTGGGCATACATGCGGTCGCCCTCAGTGCGCACTGTCAGCTGACGACCCTGGAGGACTCCAAGGCCGCCACCCAACACAATCGCCAAGGCGATCGTCCATGCGGGCGTTGCGATGTCCAGAACCGCGTTCATTACCAGGACCGTGGCCGCGGCAATGATCAGGCGCACAACGTCGCGGCGTATGACGATTCTGGTTTCCCTGCGCACAAAGAGGATGGCGAGGACAAGGGCCGCTACCGAAAGGAGCAGCAGCAAACCACTTGCGATGCGGATTACGACGTCCACGATTGCCCGTTCCCCAGAAGCATACTCCTCGGCGAAGCGGGCTTGTTTCCGCGGAGCGCGGGTAGCGTGGAATCGGCGTTGTGATCTGGAGGAAGCGGGTGATCAGGCCGTACCAGGATGATGACTACGAGGCCTGCTGCGAGATCGTGGAGCAGGCATGGGACTTCGCCGGCCACCTGCATCCGAAGAGCGTTGCCGACTTCGGCACCAGGCTCTACACGATCGGTTCGCTGGGCGGGAGCAACTACGCGGTTGTTGTAGAAGAGACGGGAACGGTGGTCGGGTTCCTGTTCGGTCGCGCCGGTCGTGCCACCAGGTCCCGTACCCCGTACCGCGGGCTGCGGGGAGGCCTCCGGCTGCTCGGGGAGTTCATCTCGTTGCGGGGTCTGACGACCGGGCAGAAGTGGCGCTGGTTCCAGGCAATAAGACGGCACCAAATCAATCGTGCCCGGCTCGGGGTTCGCGTCAAGGATGAGGTCACGCTATTTGCGGTGGGAAAGGCGGCTCGCGGCAAGGGCTACGGAGGCGAGTTGATGACCAGCTTTGTGAACCACTGCAGGCAGCTCGGCATCGAACTGATCGTCGTCGAGACCGATTCCGATTCCAGCTACGGCTTCTACGACTCCTTCGGGTTCGAGGTGGTGGGGGAGTTCGATTCGCCGATGAACGAGCTGTTCATGGGGTCGCGCGGTCGGTCCTGGTTGTATGTCCTCGACCTCTCCGCCAGTACGGGTTGAGGCGACGTACGATTAGTGACATGAAGGTCGAATACCCCGCTTTCGGCAGGATCATCGTCGACGGAGTCGAGTACGAGCACGACGTGATCATCGAAGCCGGCGCGGTGACGGCTCGCAGCAAGAAGCCCTCCAAGCCGTTGCGGTCGCGCTACGGCCACACCCCACTCTCGGAGGCCGAGGCAATCCCGTGGTCACATCCCCGGCTGATCATCGGATCGGGCTACTCAGGAAGGCTCCCGATCACCCCGGGCGTGCACGAGACGGCGCGGGCCAAGGGGGTTCGTGTCGAAGTCATGCCGACGTCGGAGGCGTGCGCAGTACTACGGGATCTCGGCCCGTCCGACTGCAACGCGATCCTTCACGTCACCTGCTGATCAACCGGCACCGGTCGCAGGTCGACCGACTGCGATCAGGTAGAGAGGTTCATGATCCGAGGGGAGCTGCAGTAGCTGGGCGACTTCGCTGTCTCTGAATGCTCCGATTGGTACGGCGCCTAGGTCCAGAGCGACAGCTTGCAGGAGCAGGTTCTGGGCGGCATGACCGGCTTCGAGTTTCACGTAACGCTCCGCCCGGTCCCCGTACCGTTCTTGGGTGCGGGCGTAGACGGCTGCAATTGCGAAGGTCGCCGCTGCTGTGGCGACCGATTCCTGGTCGAGAGCCGCCGCTGCCAGCTCAGCTCGGAAGTCCCCCTCGGCTAGTAGCTCGAGGCCGTGCTGATCGGGATCGTATCGATGCAGGCCGCTGTCGGTTACCAGGTAGAGCTCGAGTGGGTAGGTGGCACCCGCCGACGGCGCAGTGCGCTTGCCTCCCTCTGAAGTGACCCCCTGCGTCGCCCACAGCAGCTGGGACAACTCGGCAGGCTCGAGCGACTGATCTGTGAAGTCACGGACCGACCGGCGGTTGCTCAGTGCGTCGGCTAGGCCGAAACCTCCGGTGGTTTCGGGTGGCGGTAGGTCAATGCGCAAGGGGGTGCCTCCATCAGCCTCGAGGGTGGCGTCGTTGCTGCCTGCACACCCGGCGAGCACCAACAAGACAACGAGCAGGATATGAGGGCACACGAGACAGTCCTCCGTCCATCGTGCCCGCCCGAAGATCCGGCTGCAAGACCGAATCGGAGACAGATGTTCCCGCCTAGGACGCGTCGATCACTTCGAGGACGCCGCCCATCCACTCGATGGACTCCACTGTTATCGGGTCAAGTACCAGCTGAACATGATCCAGCCCCGGCATCACAAAACCCCGGAGCGCCGCTGCGATGTCACCCGTTGATCCCGAGATAGCCACGTTGCTCTCGTGCTCGGTGTCGCCGTAGATCCGTCCAGTTCCACCCGGGCACTGGATCATGATGGCGGCGGTGCGCGACACCTCAGCGGGGTCTCGGCCCACCTCAATACAAAGCGAGTCGAGCCAGGCCATCATGTTGGCAAGGCCCGCCGGTGTGTTGCCAAACCAGGCGTGCCATGCATTCCACATGTCGACGTAGGGGAGCGTTGCCCGCAGCACCCGCGGACCTTGTGAGCCGATCATGAGCGGCGGCCGTCCTGTTCGGGGGCGGGGTACCAGCTCGCATTCCTTCACGGTGTAGTAGTCGCCTGCAAAGTCGATCACGCCGTCACGCAGAAGGGAGCGGATGATGGTGAAGGCTTCTTCAAACCGGCTGGCACGATGATCGAACGGGAAGCCGAATGCGTCGTATTCGACACGATTCCATCCTGCGCCAAGCCCGAGGATCAGACGGCCGTCGGAAACCTCATCGACGGTGGCAGCCTTCTTTGCCAGCATGGCGGGGGAGTGGAATGAGGTCGCAGCTACCAGCGGGCCAAGCTGCACCTTGGTTGTCACTGCGGCGAGTGCGGCCAGCAACGACCATGCCTCCCACGGCCCGCGCACCCCATTTCCCGAGCGGTACAGCAGATGATCGCCGACCCATAGAGAGTCGAGGCCGATTTCCTCGGCGGTCCTCGCCATGGCTTGCAGCTCTGGCCAACTCACCTCGCGTTCGACTTCGGGAAGCTGGACTCCTATGGCAAACGGTCGCGCCATGCCAGAAGACTAGGCGGCGGCGGCGAGCGGTCGATGTGCTTAGCTGGGTCCCGGAGGTGGTCCGATGGCCGAGGCCAATCGCACGTGGATGCGATTCCAGTGGAGAGCGCACAAGTTGATATGGAACCTGTCTGGAGGGCGGCTCGGACGAAGGGTTGTTGGGATGCCGGTTCTCGAGCTTGTGACAATCGGTCATAGGACCGGCCAGGAACGGCAGATCCTCATCAACTACTTCGGTTCCGACGAGGCTCCACTGATCGTGGGCACCAACGCAGGCCGTGACTCGGACCCCGCCTGGGCGAAGAACCTGCGGGCCAATCCTCGAGCCAGGCTACGGCTACAGGGTCAATGGCGCGAGACTCGGGCACAGGAGTTGGCCGGCCCCGACCATTCGGCGGCGTGGGATCAGGCAGTGGCGGCATCCCCGGTCTACGCCGGGTACGCCGAAGTGTTGACCCGTCCGATTCCGATTTTCCGACTCGACCCTGACGACTGATGCGCGAGCCGTTGACGCCCGAGGAGCTGCTCACGTATCTCGATGGTCTGGGCATTGGCCACGAGACCGTCGACCACCCGCCCGTCTACACGGTTGAAGAAGCCAAGCGGTTGCGAGGTACGTTGCCGGGAGCCAACTGCAAGAGCCTCTTCCTGAAGAACAAGAAGAGCCAGATGTGGCTGGTGGTGGTCTCCGAAGACCATCGAGTTGATCTGGCCCGGCTCGCCAACGCCGTGGGGTCGAAGCGTCTCTCGTTTGCCAGCCCCGAGCGGCTCATGGAGCATCTCGGGGTCATTCCCGGTGCTGTCTCACCGCTGGCTGTTATCAACGACACCCGACGAGAAGTAGCTGTGGTGGTTGCGGACGATGTGTTGCGCCACGATCGGCTGAACTTCCATCCCCTGGTCAATTACCGCACCACTGCGATCAGCGGCGAGGGCTTCCTCCGCTTCCTCGAGCAGACGGGCCACGCCCCGTTGGTTCTGCCGGCAGAGCAGGTCTGAAAGCTCTGGCGCGATTGTGCGTTGTTGACTCATCGTGGTTTTCCGGGCGCACAGGAGGCGCGTCGGGCGTATCTTGTAGGTAAGAGCACAACGAGAGGTGGGGAGCGTGAAA
>JASJEG010000040.1 GCA_030064765.1 Acidimicrobiia bacterium
TCGGAAGACTGGGCCTTCTTGGTGAGCAGGATCACCGCTAACGCTGCACCCGAAGCCAAGCCGACTACTGCACTCTTGTTCATGACGCTCCTATGTCAAGTGGTGAGGTCGTTGATGATGGCGTGGTGGGTTTCGCGGGCTATGTAGCGTTTGAGGCAGCGGATGATTTCTCCTTTGGTGAGGCCTTCTTTGGTGCGGCGTTCGACGTAGTGGCGTGTTGTGGGGTCGCTGCTCATTCTGACGATGGCGATGGTCCAGAGGGCGTTGTTGGCTTGCCGGTCGCCGCCACGGTTGAGGCGGTGGCGTCTTTGTTTCCCGGAGGAAGCGTCGATGGGTGACGCTCCGCAGAGGGCTGCGAACGCGGCTTCGTTGCGGAGTCGTTGCGGGTTGTCGCCGGCGGCGATGAGGAGTTTGGCGGCGACGTCGGGACCAACTCCTTTCAGGGAGGTCAGGGTCGGGGCTGTGGTTGTTGTCAGGGTTTCCAGTTGGTGGGTGAAGTTGTTGATCTCGTTTGTTAGTGATTGGTGTCGTTTTGCCAGGCTGCGGAGCGTGGTTCGTATGGTGGTTTCTGTTTGGTTGTGACGATCGGTGATCCTGAGTCTGGTGCACGCATCGACTAGCTGTTTTGTGCCAAGCCGATACAGGCGGTCTTTGAGGTCGTCGGGTCCGGTGCAGATCAGATCCCGGATCTGGTTGGCGGCCTGCGAACGGGCCTTGATTGCTGAAGATCTGGCGATCTGCAGGATTCTCATTGCTTCGATAGGGCCGTCACCGGTTTTGGGTATGGCGGAGGCCTCACCAGATAGGACAGCTCGGGCGGCTGCGATTGCGTCTGCCGGGTCAGATTTGCCGTGGCGGCGTCTTGTCTGCCGATTCGGGCGAATGACCTCCCTTACAGGTATACCGCTCAGGTGCAGAGCCCTGGCCAAGCCTTTCCCATAGCTCGAGGTTCCTTCGACCCCGGCTGCTATCACGTTGCCACGTGCCGTGAGCCAGTCAATCAGCCGCTCAATCCCTAAAGAGGTGGTGTCAAAGGTCTCGACGGCGACAACACGACCGTTGCTATCAGCAACAGCTGCGACATGGCAATCAGCATGAGTATCCACACCACAAATCACGTTCTGTTGTGGCATTGTGTCCATTGGGTCCTCCTTCCCAGCATCGCTGGAATCGAGGAGCACGCCGGCCGGGACGGGCGGACAAGACACTTTGGACGCTCAAGCAAGGCTCCTATTAGGTCACAACCGTCCGACCGGTCGGCCCCCAACCATCTGGTCAGGGCAAGCCAGCCGACAGGTCAAAAACAAGGCACCAAGCCAGTCACACCCAGGGTCAGACCAGCTCACCCCCGCCATCCTCCCAAAAGTGTCACACCCTGTGGATAAGTTGGCTGCAGAGGACAGGAGAACCGAATGATCATTGATTGTGACACTTGTCGAATGCAGTCGAGCAACGCTTGTGATGAGTGCATCGTGCCCGTGCTACTCCACCAGATGTCGGGGCCTTTCGAACTAGCGCCGGATGAGACGACTGCTCTCAACAACCTTTCCAGTGCCGGGATGGTTGCACCGCTTCGGCTAGTACGGGATGGCGACGATGCGATCGGCGACTCGTCGAGCGAAGAATCATCGATTGCTGCAGGCTGAGCTGATCGCAGGGAGGCAAAGCGCTACATCTGCTGAGAGCGCCGCATGTGCTTACGTCGGCACCACGGTCAGGCGGGGAAGGAAGAAACCCACCAGCGGACCGATGGATAGTGCAAACGCAACGGTGCCGGCTCCCACCGTGCCGCCCAGAAGCCAACCAACCACCAGTACGGATACTTCGAGACCAGTGCGGACAGCACCGATTCTGAGCCCGCGCCGGGCCAGACCTGTCATCAACCCGTCACGCGGTCCCGGCCCCATCCCGGCTCCGATGTACAGCCCCGACCCGAGACCGATCAACACGATCCCAGTTGTCATCACGAGCAGCCTTGTCGACAACGTGCCGAACT
Source organism: Acidimicrobiia bacterium (assembly GCA_030064765.1). GTDB lineage: Bacteria > Actinomycetota > Acidimicrobiia > Spongiisociales > UBA5794 > JAAETI01. Next base: position 1,997 of record JASJEG010000040.1, read on the forward strand.
GTTCGGGTAGCAGCCGCAGAGTCACGTTCACGATGTTGCCAATGAGGGCTACGTTGAGAAGGGTCCCGAGTCCGAAACGTTCACGCAGCGGTATCCAGGCCAACAGGACCACTATTCCCGTGAGAATGACGATCGTGCCGATCTCCAGACCCACGTTCTCGGCTACTCCTTGATGGAAGACTTGCCACGGCGACAGCCCGAGATCGGCGCGCACCATTAGTGCGATGCCGATTCCGAAGCACGCCAGCCCCGGAAGCAATTGGCCGAGGCGGCGTCGAAAACGATACGTTGGCAGTGGAAGCATGACCGAACGAGTCTATCGACGAGCGAGCCCATCAATCTGATCACACGGTCCGAGGCATCGGTCGACAGCAGATAGGCTGCCGGCAGTGAGTTACTCGCAGGAGCTGGAAGCCATCGCCATCGCCCACGGCTGTGCCGGGTTTGGGGTCACCCACGCCGGCCCATTCTCCGGATTGGCGGACACCCTGCGGCAACGCATCGCAAGCGGCGCTGCCGGCAAGCTCGGGTTCACATACAAGGATCCCGAGCTGGCCTCAGACGTTCGGCAAAGCTACCCGTGGGCGGCGAGTCTGGTGGTGGTCTCCTGGCCCTACATGCCGGCAGCAGGCCAGCCGGGACCACCGGCAGCCGGGTTGGGTCGTATCGCACGGTTCGCCACGCGCGACCACTACTCGGGGTTGCGGATCGCGCTGGAAGCGGTTGCGGCGCGCTTGGAGGCGGATGGGCACCGGGTTGGGATTCTGGTAGACGATGTTCGGCTTGTCGACCGGGCCGCCGCAATCCGTGCCGGGATCGGGTGGCATGGCAAGAGCACCATGGTCCTCGACCCCCGGTTTGGCCCCTGGCTGCTCTTGGGATCCGTCGTCACGGACGCCGTGCTGGAAGCGAGTGCCGAGATGGTGCGGGATTGCGGGAAGTGTGACGCCTGTATTCCCGCTTGCCCCACCGGCGCCATCGTTTCACCGGGCGTTCTCGACGCATCGCTCTGCATTGCCCACTGGACTCAGGTCACCGGGGTCATCCCCCGCCAGCTGCGGGCGGCCATGGGTGATCGGCTCTACGGCTGCGATGAGTGTCTCGACGCTTGTCCTCCAGGACACAAGGTCATGGAAGGTGGTCGCCAGGGGGCGGGACGAGTCGACCTGGTCGAGATACTCGCAGCCGATGACCACACCCTGCGGAACCGTTTCAACCACTTCTACATACCCCGCAACAACCCGCGCTATCTGCGGCGAAACGCGCTCGTGGCGCTGGGTAATGCAACCGCAGCGGCTCAGGAAGCGAGAACGGCCACGAGTGTCGAAGTTGAACAGATCGTTGCGGTCTTGGCCGGGTTCTTGGGCGACCCGGACGAGTTGTACCGAATCCACGCCGGTTGGGCAATGGGGCGCATCGGGGGTCGGGTCGCCAGCGTGCTATTGCAGACGCGACTCGCAGATGAGAGGGAGACGGAGGTAGCCCGCGAACTGGAGCAGTCGCTGCTCGAATGTGGTGGTGCTGCTAGCTGAGCTGTTCACCCAGTGCATTATGTGCGACGCACAGTCAGCGCCTCGTCGCCGTCGCAACGCCTTGGAGCACTAGCCTTCGCCCTCGTGGCGCAATGACGGTGCCTCGCTATCCGACGAAAGGTGACTGTAGGTGATACCGGTATACGCCGTGGTGCTCGTCCTCGGTGTAGTGGCGTTGCTGGGTTGGCTCGTCTTCGGATTGGCGGCAACCTCGGTAGATGGCAAAGAAGGCTGGAATCCTGAGGATCGATTTGGGGTATCTGGTCGGCAGGTAGTTGCCGGCTTGCTCGGTTTCGGCCTCGGCGGCATGTCGGCGTCATTCGCCGGATGGGCCTCCGGTCTTGCGGTTCTTGCCGCGATCGGTGGCGTCATCGTTGGGCTGCTCTCGGTTCGGTTCCTCGGAGTCGAGGACGCCGATGAGGACGCAGGTTGATCAGGATCGTCTCTGACGTGCACGGCGCCGCCGCAGCTCTCGGTCGCGTTGTCCGGGGTGATAGCCCCCTTCTGGTGCTGGGCGACCTGATCAACTTCATCGATTACCGGGACAACTCGGGGATCGTCAGTGACGTCGCCGGTCGTGGCTTCGTGGATCGGGTTGTCGAGCTGCGCGCACGTGGTGACTACGCAGCTGCCGGCGAGTTGTGGCGGGACTACCGAAAAGGTCGTGAGGATGAACTCAGAGAGCGCTACGCGCTGGCAATCCGCGCCGAATACTCAGTCGTCTGCGAGGCGCTGCGGGGCGTCGATGCCTACGTGACATATGGCAACGTCGACAACCCTGCGGTGATGCGCGAGCTGCTACCGAGCAGTGCCCGCTTCGTCGAGGCTGAGGTCGTCACACTCGACGACCGCCGCATTGGCATCGTCGGTGGGGGAGTCCCAACCATCAACTCCCCTGGAGAGATCAGCGACGCCGAGATGGCGAAGCGGCTGGCCACGATCGGTCCGGTCGACATCCTGTGCACCCACGTGGCGCCTGCGATTGCGCCGCTGGCGACCGATGTCATTGGTGGCCGGCAAAAAGGATCTCCAGCCGTGCTCGCCTTCATAGAGGAGCACCAGCCCGGCTACCACTACTTCGGGGACATTCATCAGCCGCAGGCGGTGAGTTGGCGGATCGGCAGAACCCTGTCGCAAAACGTCGGCTACTTCCGTGCGACGGGGAGGGTGGTGGTGCATCGTGAGAGTTGATCTAGAGGACCTTGCCAACGGATATCGCCACCGTCCGATCTCCGCAGCAGGCCTCGCTCGTGCTCGCCGCGCTGCCACGAGCGTGCAGCTCCAGCCCGGCGACGTGGCTCTCGACATCGGCGGAGGCAGGGGGCAGCACGCGGCTGTGTGGCTCGACTACGGGGCCTTGCCCATCGTCGTCGATCCGGCTCGCGGGATGCTGCACGCGGTTGCGATTCAGCAAGGCGTCATGCCGATGTCCGCTGTCGCTCAAGCGTTGCCTTTGGCAAATCAGAGAGTCCGGCTCAGCTACTTCCACCTGTCAATTCACTACGGAGACTGGCGCCGAGCGCTCGACGAAGTCATTCGAGTTTCCCGGAACGATGCGGAGTGCTGGATATGGACGATGGGGGAGCAGCACCATCGGTCATCGTTTCTCGCCAGATGGTTTCCCTCCGTCGGGGATATCGACAGCGTCCGCTTCCCGGAGCCGGGCCGGCTAGCCGCCTACCTGGCTGCTCGTGGCTGGGACGTCGAAACCGGCAAGGAAACCGAGCACAAAGTGAAGCGAGCCGGTAGCTGGCGTGCTGCGGTCGAAGCCCGGTTTGTCAGCACCCTGCAGTTGATCTCAGCGGATGAGCTGGCGCGGGGTCTGGCGGAATTCGATCGAGTACACCCCGACCCCGACAAGCCGGTGGATTACCTTCTAACCTTTGACTGGATAAGAGCTTCCGTCTAGCGGTTACTGCTTGCAATGTTGAGCTACTACGCTTGCAATTGCGAACACTCGAGAGGATTTCACGATGGCGATGGAAGGCACGGTACAGAGCATCGAGGTGTCTGCAGAGCCGCAGACCATCTATGAGGTTGCTCTTGATCTCGATGCCTATCCCGAATGGGCTACCGGGGTCAAGGAAGTCGACATCCATGAGGAAGACGAATACGGCCGACCGGTGAGAGTCTCGTTCGTCGCCGACGCCTGGATCCAGGAGATTTCGTACACGCTGCTCTACCGCTACGACCTCGAGAACGGGTTCTCCTGGTCGGCTGAGCCGGGGGATGACATCAAGGAAATGGAGGGGAGCTACCAATTCAATGAATTGGAGGAGGGCGGAACCGAAGTGCTGTACGCGCTCCGGGTTGAGCCGGCCTTCACGGTTCCCGGGTTTTTGCGCCGGCAGGCAGAGAAGCAGATCGTCGGCAATGCTCTGCGCGGATTGAAGAAACGTTCCGAGAACCTCTAGTCCCCGATGCGCGTCCTGCTGATAACCGGCAAAGGGGGAGTCGGCAAGACAACGGTATCTGCGGCCACGGCCGTCCACGCGGCGGACCGCGGTTACCGGACGCTGGTTATGTCGACCGATCCCGCCCACTCTCTGGGCGACGCCTTTCAGCTCGATTTCGGTGACCATCCAACTGCCATCCAAGATCGGCTCGCCGCGCAGCAAATCAACTCGCAACAGCGGATCGAGGAGTCGTGGGGAGAGGTGCGGGATGCCCTGACGGAGTTCTTCGACTGGTCGGGTCTCAAGGGCATCGAAGCCGAGGAACTCACCGTCTTCCCCGGTATGGACGAGATCTTCTCCCTGGTGACGGTGCGTGATCACGTCCGATCCGGTGAATATGACTTGATCGTTGTCGACTGCGCTCCGACGGCTGAGACTCTTCGCCTTCTGAGCTTGCCCGATGTGCTTGCCTGGTACATGGAGAAGATGTTTCCGATTGGGCGCCGTGTCGCCAAGGTCGTCCGCCCGGTCATCACCAAGGTCACATCGATGCCGGTGGCGGACGACAAGGTCTTTGAGGCAGTCTCCCGGTTCTACGACCGTCTCGACGGGATTCGCGAGATCCTGTCCGACCCGGACATCACCAGTGCCCGGCTGGTGATGAATCCCGAGAAGATGGTGATAGCGGAAGCGCGACGTACTTACACATACCTCGGGCTCTTTGGCTATATGGTCGATGCGGCCATCGTCAACCGGGTCCTTCCCGCTGCGGTCGATGACTCGTACTTCGCCAGGTGGCGTGAGATCCAGAAAGGCCACCTGGCAGCAGTGGAGGAGGGCTTTGCCGACGTGGCGATCCAGCATCTGCGGCTCTTTGACGAGGAGATGGTTGGGATAGAGCGGCTGCGTCAGGTTGGGCTCGAGCTGTTCGGCGATTCCGATCCAACTGACCGCTTCTCGGATGGCAGACCGTTTCGGGTGGAAGACGTTGGCGATGACGTGGTGATGATTGTGGCGGTGCCGCTCGCCGAGCGGGGTGACGTCGACTTGATGCGCCACGGCAACGAATTGGTGATCACAGTTGGGCCGTATCGCAGGTCGATCATCCTGCCGGATTCACTCAGCCGGCGCCATGTTCGTCGGGCACAGCTCGTCGAGGGCGAGCTGCGGATCACCTTCGGTCTGGAGCCGTGAACCTGGGCGCGGGCACAAGGCAATCAGCTACGCTGCCGCCAGGCGGTCTGGGACGCTGATGGATGATGAGAAGGACTATGGAGATGCCCTTCGGCATGGCTTTCGGCGGGCGATGCTGCACTGGATTAGGGCCAGCTACGAGGTAATTGCCGGCGTTGGGGCGTTCCTCGATGAGGTTGCCAGCGTCCGCCGCGAAGCTTCCGGCGACGGCGATCAACCCGATGACGAAGACGGCCCGGTCAAGATCGATCTGGACTAGACGACTACCGATCCCGCTCGAGGAGTGACGCGTGACAGCGAGTATTGGAATCGATATCGGAGGGACCAAGCTACTTGCGGTCCGTCTCCAGGGTCAGGAGATGGTGGCAAAGGAGTTGTTCTCGACCCCCGGCGAGGACATGGTGGGTTCGGTGGTGGCCGCAGTTCGCGAGCTATGGACCGACGACGTGACCTCGGTTGGCGTTGGGGTTGCGGGCTTGGTTCGTTTCAACGATGGCGTGTTTGTCTGGGGCCCGCACGTCCCGGGCTCCAACGTCGCGGTGCGCGAGATCGTGGAAGGCGAGTTCGGCGTCCCGGTGATCGTTGACAACGACGCCAACGCAGCGGCTTGGGCCGAGCTCTGCAACGGGGCGGCGCAGGGACACCGCGACGTGCTTCTCGTAACGCTCGGCACCGGTATTGGTGGCGCAGTCATCAGCGGCGGAGAGGTGTATCGAGGTTTGTCGTTCGCCGGCGAGTGGGGCCACATGATGTATCAGGCGAATGGCCTCCAGTGCGACTGCGGCAAGCGGGGATGTTGGGAGACAGTCGCCTCAGGTCCGGCGCTGGCCCGGCTCGGCCGCGAGTTCATTGCGCTCAATCCGGAAGGCCAGTTGGCCCGCCTGCTGCGCAAGGGAGACTTCACAGGCGAAACCATCACCAGAGCCGCCGACGCAGGCGACGAGACGGCCCGCGGCTTGGTCAGCCAGGTGGGGGCGGCTCTAGGTCAGGGTCTTTGCAGCCTGATTGCCATATTCGATCCTGAGATGATTGTTGTCGGCGGCGGACTGGGGTCTATCGGTGAGTCGCTGCTCGGGCCGGCGCGTCGGGTTGCAGCCGATGCGCTTCACGGCGGTGCCCACCGGCCGTTGCCACCGATCGTCGTGGCCTCGCTCGGACCCGAGGCGGGTGCGATCGGCGCTGGATTGCTGGCTCAGCACCACATCGCGGCAGAGGCTCTCTAGCAAGCTTGCAGGACCTCGTCCGGTAGGCTCCGCTCTATGGACGGCGAAGTAGTCGACATGCGATCGCATGATGCGGGCGATTCGATTGGTGGAAGCCGCGGTGGGCCAGATTCCCAGCTGGCGGCTGTGATGCACCCGCTCGACACCGCCGACCCCGAGCCGATGCGGACCAAATCACAGATTCTGCAAGAGGGTCTCCTGCTGGTGCCGAATCTCGCCAAGCTGCTGTTTCGGCTACTACTTGACAGACGGGTACCGGGCAGCCGTCGACTCGTCATGGCCGTCGCCGGTGCCTACGTGGCCTTGCCAATCGACCTCATCCCCGACGCGATACCGGTCCTGGGAACCGTCGACGACCTTCTCGTCCTGGCCTGTGCCGTCGACTACCTGTTGCGAGTCAGCCCAACCGAAGTCGTCGCCGACCATTGGGATGGCTCCGATGAGGGCCTGGAGCTGGTGCGCGGCGTCGCCGCCTGGGGCGTGGAGCTGATCCCGGATCGGCTCCTCAGGCTCATGTCGCCGCGCTAGAACGCGACCCGACACGGACTACACGCCGGCTGCAACCGTTCTACCCGACTCGACGGCTACTCTCCACACCAACATGGACTTTCGCAGAATCAACAACCTTCCTCCCTACGTATTTGCCGAGGTCAATCAGCTGAAGCTCGAGGCACGGCGAGCTGGGGAAGACATCGTGGATCTGGGATTCGGCAACCCCGACATCCCCTCCCCGGGTTTCGTGGTCGACAAGCTCGCAGAAGCTGCTCGCAATGAGCGTAACCACAGGTACTCGGCGTCACGGGGGATCCCCAATCTGCGCAAGGCTGTAGCCGACAGGTATCAGCGCCGATTCGGAGTGGAATTGGACCCCGAGACCGAAGCAATCAACACCATCGGGGCCAAAGAAGGGCTCTCCCATCTGATGTGGACCCTGGTCCAGCCCGGGGACGTCGCTCTCGTGCCGGAGCCCTCTTACCCCATCCACATCTACTCGGCAGCGCTGGCCGGTGCCGAGGTGCGGCGAGTACCCGTTCTGCACCGCGCCGACTACTTCGAGCACCTTCACGAGGCCTTCCTGGACTCTTGGCCCCGGCCCCGAGTCATCGTGACATCCTTCCCCCACAACCCGACCACCAAGACTGTTGGGCTCCAGTTCTTCGAGAAGCTCGTTGCGTTTGCCCGAGAGCACGAGGTGATGCTGGTTCATGACTTTGCGTACGCCGACATCACGTTTGACGGATACGAAGCACCGAGCTTGCTCCAGGTGCCCGGAGCCAAGGAAGTGGGCGTCGAGTTGTACACCTTGACCAAAGGTCACTCGATGGCCGGCTGGCGGGTCGGCTTCGTAGTGGGCAACCCGGAGATGGTCGGCGCTCTCGCCAAATTGAAGTCCTACTTGGATTACGGGACGTTCCAGCCGATCCAGATCGCTTCGATCCTGGCGCTCAATGAAGGAGACGATCACGTCTTCGATGTCCAGGCGGTCTACAAGAAGCGGCGCGACGTTCTCGTCGATGGCCTCAACCGGGCCGGGTGGCCTATCGAGAAGCCGCTGGGCACGATGTTTGTTTGGGCAAAGATCCCAGAGGAGTACGACTACATGAACTCAATGGAATTCACATTCCATCTGCTCCGCGAGGCAAAAGTGGCCGTGAGCCCCGGGATCGGTTTCGGGCCGAGCGGGGAGGGCTTTGTGAGGTTCGCTCTCGTCGAAAACGACCATCGAACGGGTCAGGCGGTCCGCGGTATCCGGAAGGCGCTCGACAAGCTGACTGCCGAGTAGCCATGGCCTTTCCCAATGGCATTGCCGATTTCCGTTCCGACACAGTCACCCATCCGACCGATGCAATGCGAAAGGCAATGAGCGAAGCAGTTGTGGGCGACGACGTGTACGGAGAGGACCCGACGGTCAATGCGCTCGAGGAGATGGCAGCGGACCTTCTCGGCAAAGAAGCCGGTCTCTTCACGCCATCCGGAACGATGGCCAACCAAGTCGCAATCGGCACCCATACTCGCCCTGGTGAAGAAGTGGTTTGTGTCGAGCGCGCCCACGTTCGCAACTATGAGCACGGCGGCGCATCGGCCAACTTCGGAGTGGCGTTTCGTCCGGTGGCGACGGCGAACGGCGAGATGACCGTTGCCCAAATCCGAGAGGCCGCCGCAGGAACCGCCTACCACCTGCCGCGGGTTTCGCTGCTCTGTTGGGAAAACACGCACAATGTGTCGGGTGGGACCGTTGTGCCGCTGGATGTGATGCGAGCGGGATCGGCAGCTGCCCGCGACCTGGACCTGGCGGTCCATCTGGACGGGGCCCGGCTGTGGAACGCCGCCGCCGCATCTGGCGTTGACGCCGCTGAGTACGCAGATTGTGCCGACAGTGTCATGTTTTGCTTCTCGAAGGGTCTCGGTGCACCAGTGGGGTCGATGCTGGTTGGATCCGGCGACTTCGTCGCCGCGGCGCGCCAAATCAGGGCACGTCTCGGCGGATCAATGCGGCAGGTTGGGGTAATCGCGGCTGCGGCTCGGGTTGCGTTGGAGGATCGGGCTCGGGTCGTTGATGATCACCAGACCGCCAAGCATCTCGCCGATGGTCTCGCTGCCCGCTATCCCACTGCGGTGGATGTCGCCGCCGTTGTCAGCAACATGGTTGTGGTTCACGAATCCGGACTGCCCTGGCCGGCGGAGGCTTTCGTGAATGCGCTCGAGTCGGATGGAATCCGTGCGGCGTTCATCACGCCGGGGGTGCTTCGCTTCTGCACACACCACAATGTCGACATCACCGACGCCGATCGCGTGATCGCGGCGGCCGACAAATTGGACCGGCATTTCTCGGAGTAGTTGGTTGGTGTGTCGGCCGGACGCCGACAGAATGGACCGGCATTTCTCGGAGTAGTTGGTTGGTGTGTCGGCCGGACGCCGATGGCAGGGGACGGCAGCTAACAGCCGGGCACGTCCGCGAGGGCTCGCTCTGCTTGTCTCAGGTGCAATCCCGGGCCGGTGTTCGTCACGTATTGGTGGTAGCGATCATGGACACCTTGGCTGGCGGACGAGAGCCCCTCGATGATGGCATCGATGAGAGCCTCGCCTTGGCGGCCCCCCTCAACCGCAGCCGCCAATGCGTCCTCGGCGCAACGAGCCGCAACGCGTCGATTGATCAGCGCATGGCCGTCCTCATGATCACGGCTGATAGCCGTTGCTCCGTAGCCGGGGATGAGCTCGACCGTTGTCACGACGACGATGACCCCATCGGGATCCAGTGTGACGTCGTAGACCGGAGTCGCAGTTGCCGCCGCCCTGCCACTATCGAACATCTCGACCGGTGCGCTGGCGACGCTCCGCAGTAGCGCCTCGTCCGCAGCCAGTGCGTGGAAAGCTGCCGCTACCCGAGGGTCCGCTGCGGTTGCTGCCAGCTGCTCGACCTCAATTCGTAGATCTCCGACTATGCGGTCGATGTCAGGAGAGACGGGTAGCAGCAACACAGGATCGCCGGCAGCGATCACTGTTATCGGAGTGTCGGCGGTGATGCGCTTGGCATTGACGGAAACCATCAACAGGGCCAATGCGAGGCCAACGACCAGTAGAGCGATACGACGCATGACTCCATTTGTCGGCCGGGCTGTGGCAAAACTTGTGCGACTCCGTAACCGTTTACCGAGGGCCGGAGTCTGATACCCGATGCGCTACGCAGTCCTGTTCCCCGGTCAAGGCAGCCAGTACGTCGGCATGGGTGCCGACGTCTTTGCGGCGCGTCCCGACCTATTGGGGGAAATCACCTGCGACGAACTTGGGTGGTCCTTGGAAGAACTGTGCGCCTCCGGGCCCGAGGATGAGCTGATGCAGACCGACCGGGCGCAAGTAGCGATGTATGCAGTCAGCTACGCCCTCTGGGAAGCATTCGCAGCACAGGTCCCCGAGCCTCCGATGGGCGGAGCCGGCCACTCGCTGGGGGAATACACCGCGCTGGCTGCGGCCGGCGCCATCGACTACCGGGAAGGCCTCAGACTGGTCGCTGCCCGCGGTGCAGCCATGGCGGCAATCGGCAGCAGAAACGCTGGTTCGATGGCCGCAGTCATGGGATCGGATTTGGAGACAATCGAGGCCATTGTGGCGGATTGGCGTGCGGCGGGTGGGGCGCTGTGGGTGGCGAACGTCAACGCTCCAGGGCAGGTTGTTGTTGCGGGGTCAATCGGAGACATCGCCTCTCTCGCCGACAGGGCCCGCGAATTGGGCATCCGTCGAGTAGTTCCGTTGAAGGTGGCCGGCGCTTTCCACACTCCGTTGATGGCCGGGGCGCAGGCCAGTCTCGACAAGGCTTTGGCGATAGAGCGCTTTGCTCAGCCCTCCTTTCCGATATGGACAAACCTCGATGCCGCACCTAGCGCAGACACCGCAGCTGCTTTGTCAGGTCAGCTGGTGGGCCGAGTCCGCTTCAGCGAGTCGCTCTTGGCAATGAGGTCCGCCGGGGCGGAGGCATTCGTGCATATCGGACCGGGCGATGTGACCGCCGGGATGGCAAAACGCACGGCTAAGGGAGCGACCGTGATTACCGTGTCGTCCCTCGAAGCCATCGGTCCCGCCGTCGAGCGACTGGCCGTAGTATGACTTCGCAGGAAGGGAAGGGAATTCGATGAGGCGCGCAGCCATCATTGGCTGGGGCGAGTACACGCCGCCGGCCGTACTCACCAACGAGGATCTCGCATCTGTGATCGACACCAGCGACGAATGGATCCTGTCGCGCAGCGGTATCAAGGAGCGTCGCATCAGCCACGTCTCCAACGCGCAGATGGCCACTGCAGCCGCCCGCCAGGCACTCGCGGCCGCCGACCTTCCGGCCGACGAAATGGATCTCATCATTGTCGCCACGTGCAGCCCGGATCGGGCGGTGCCTTCGGTTGCGGCGTACGTCCAACGGGAGCTCGGCGGGGTCGGGGCCACCATGGACTTGAATGCCGCTTGCAGCGGGTTTGTGTACGCAATGAGCGTCGCCAACGGCATGATCGCAGCAGGTACCGTCGAGCGCGCGCTCATCATCGGGGCAGAGCGGTTGTCGTCGTTTCTCGATCTCAAGGATCGATCGACCGCAGTTCTGTTCGGTGACGGCGCCGGGGCGGTGGTCGTCGAGGCGACCGAAGGGCCCGAGGGAGTGCTTTCCTCCAACCTGCACTCAGACGGGAGCCTCACCGAGATTCTCACGATCAGAGGTGCCGGAACCGAGGGCGTATTCGATCCGGATGTGCCTACCACGGTCGACATGGAGGGCCGTGAGGTCTTTCGCAACGCCGTGACTCGGATGGGTGAGGGCGCCGTCGTTGCAGTCGAGAACGCCGGTCTCGAAGTCGGCGACATAGACGTTCTCATATCCCACCAGGCCAACATCCGCATCATCGATGCCACTGCGCGCCGTCTCAATGTCGATCCCGACACGGTCTACACCAACATTCACGCCTATGGGAACACCTCGGCGGCGAGTATCCCGATTGCGCTATCCGAGGCGCTCGACCAAGGAGCGGTTTCGCCCGGCGATGTGGTTGCCATGGTTGCGTTTGGCGGGGGTCTCACTTGGGGCGCCCTCATCCTTCGCTGGGGCGACCGGGTGGAACGTCTGCGCACAGTCGAGCATGCGCTGGTCGGCACCGACAAGAGCGGCCTGGAGCTGCTGGCTGGTCGGGTAGGCGGTCTCGGCATCTGATGGGAGAGGCAGTGTCACGGGTTGCGTTGGTGACGGGCGGCTCCCGCGGAATCGGACGCGCTATCGCCGAGCTGCTTGCGTCTGCAGGCCACTCGGTTGCGGTGAATTACGTCTCAAATGCCAGCGCCGCCGATGACGCCGTGCGGGTGATCGAAGCGGCCGGGGGTCGGGCATTAGCGGTTCAGGGTGACGTCGGCGACGAAACGGCGGTCGCCACCCTGATCGACCAGGTCCAGGACCAATTGGGCTCGGTCGAGATCCTCGTCAACAACGCAGGTATCACCCGAGACGACTTGATCATGCGAATGAAGCCGGAATCGTGGGACGAGGTACTGCAGACCAACCTCCGGTCCGTCTACCTCTGTTCCAAGGCGGTCATGCGGGGCATGTTGCGGGCGCGGTGGGGACGCATCATCTCGGTGAGCTCGGTCGCTGGGGTGTACGGCAACGCCGGGCAGGCAAACTACTCGGCAGCCAAGGCCGGAATCATCGGTTTCACCAAAGGGCTGGCCAAGGAGGTTGGCTCACGCGGCATCACCGTCAACGCAGTAGCCCCAGGGTTCATCGCGACCGATATGACTGCAGCCCTGGGCGAGGACACAACCTCAGCCGCAGTCGAGAGAATCACACTCGGCCGGTTGGGGACTGCACGGGAAGTCGCAACGGCGGTGGGCTATCTTGCCTCCGACGATGCGTCGTACATAACGGGCCAAACCATCGTCGTCGACGGTGGCCTGGCTCTTTGACTTTGGAGGGCACACGCCATGGAACGATCGGAAATCGAAGCAAAACTCGTTGATCTTCTCGTCGACGAGCTCGGGCTGGAGCGCGACGACATCACAATGGAAGCCAAATTCGAGGAAGACCTCGACGTGGACTCGCTCGGCGTAGTCGAGTTGCTGATGGCGCTCGAGGACAACTTCGACGTGAAGATTCCCGATGAGGAAGCTGAGAAGATCACAACCGTAGGCGAAGCCGCCGAGATGGTGAGCCAGAAGCTCAACGGCTGATCATGGACCGCCGCCGTGTAGTGGTCACCGGGATGGGGACGGTCAACCCGCTGGCCCACAGTGTTGATGAGTTCTGGGCTGCGCTACTCGCGGGCAAGTCCGGTGCGGCTCCGATCACCCTGTTTGACCCATCCGGGCTGACGACTCGCTTTGCCGCCGAAGTCAAAGGCTTCGACCCCGACGCCTACATGCCGCGCAAGGACTCACGCCGGCTCGACCGTTCCACGATGCTGTTTTGGGCGGCGACCAAGCAGGCCATGGATGACGCCGGTTTGGTCTTTGAGGATGGCGACCCGGCCGGGTTGCGAGCCGGCGTCGTTTGCGGAACCGGCATCGGGGGTATCGGGACAACCCAGTCCCAGATCGATGTGCTCAACAACCGCGGTCCCGGGCGGATCTCCCCGTTGGCGATTCCCATGATCATGAGCAATCAGGCAGCAGGTGCGGTGTCGATCGACTTCCACTTGGCCGGTCCGAGCACCTGCACGGTCACAGCTTGCGCGGCTGCCGCCAACGCGATCGGTGATGCCGCCGAGATCATCCGGCGCGGGGTAGCCGACGTCATGGTGGCCGGCGGCATGGAAGGTGCCGTGACCGAGTTTGCCATGGGTGGGTTTGCCTCGATGAAGGCGCTGAGCACCCGCAATGACGATCCGGAGGCGGCGAGTCGCCCCTTCGACCGCGACCGAGACGGGTTTGTTCTCGGAGAGGGAGCGGGCTCGCTGGTGCTCGAGTCTTGGGAGCACGCAACCGCACGCGAGGCCCACATCTACGGGGAAGTATCGGGATATGGTATGTCCGCAGACGCCTATCACATAACGCTGCCCCGACCTGGAGGTGGTGGAGCCGCCCGTGCCATGCAGGGCGCGTTGGATGACGCAGGAATAGCCGGAGACGAGGTGGGCTACATCAACGCTCACGGTACGTCGACGCCAGCCAACGATGCGACCGAGACGCTTGCCATCAAGAGCGTGTTTGGCCGGCACGCGCAACGTTTGCCGGTGTCGTCAACCAAGTCGATGACGGGTCACATGCTCGGTGGGGCAGGCGCTGTCGAGGCGGTGATAGCGCTCAAGACGCTTGTTGAGGGCGTGGTTCCTCCAACCATCAACTACACGACCCCCGACCCGGAATGTGACCTCGACTATGTACCCAACGAGCCACGCGAAGTTCCGGTTCGGCGGGTGCTGTCCAATTCGTTTGGATTCGGCGGCCACAACGTCTCGTTGCTGTTTTCCTCAGTCTGACGGCGGATCCTCGTCCGGCGGTGCTTCGGCGGTCGCCCGGCGCGCCACCGACTCTCGGTACTCGTCGAACGATCTAGTAGTCAATGCCACTACCAGCCCGACTCCGACCAGGGCACCGATCCCGGTGGTGATGGCTCCGAACGCCTCGAATGCGGGACATCCCGCCGGTTCGCAGAGCACGCCGACAATGGTTCCGCCGACGTAGGCACCGATGCCGGCGCCGAGCGCAACAGGAACCGCCACGACAGGACGGACCCCGTAGACCGAAATCAGCAGAGCGGTGGCAAGGCCGGTGAGGCCGCCGACGATCGCCCACACGGGGCTCAACAACGCACCTAGGCCGGCGCCGATGGCGGCGGCGACTCCGATAGCTCCAATCGAGGAGATGGATGCTCGGTCGCTCAACTAGGCCTCCTTCGTGGACTCGGGAGGTTGGCGGGAAGGGGATCGACGGCAAGCCGCGCTTCCTCCTTCCAGGCACACCAGGCGAGGGCGAGACCAGCGATGCCCATGACGACGGCACCTGCAGGCGGGGAGGCACTGGCGGCTGCAACTGCCAAGAGCGGCACCCCGACCCGGAGCAGCCACAGCGCCCATACCTTGCCCTTGAGGTATCCCCAGCTGGCCAGAATGCCGGCGGCGCCAAGCAGTCCGTGGGCGTATTCGAGACCCGCCGGTGCGGCTAGGCCGACGAGTGGCACTAGGGCAAAGGCCCCGATAGCCAGCCCGAGTGGTATCACTCCAGGGGAGCCGGCTGCCGGACGTTCCCGCAGCCAACCCGAGAGCCAGGGCCCTGCCAAGCCCACTAGCGACAACAAGCTGCCGGCCACTGCGACGAGCAACCAAGGCTCGATGTCTGCCACCAGCACGATGAGCAGCTGGGCAATGATCAGGCCGGCCGCAAAGAACCTGGTCCATCGGCCGCGCCCGAGCAACAAACCGGTCATCGCAACGATGCTGAACACGAGCGATCCGATGGCAATGGTGAAAGCCGAGTCGAAGGCCCATGGTTCCGGAGCCACGATCAAATGGATAGTCCAGGCGAGGCCGGTGCCCATCACGAGGGCGGCGATCAGGTATGGCATGCGAGACACGACGCGGTCTCCGATCGGGCGGGTCGGCTCCACGGCCCGGGTTGAGTGTCGATCGAGGCGGGCACGCGATTGCCGCCGACGAACGAGGGGTGGCAAGACGTGGCCGGCTCTATGACGGTGAATTCCACGGAACAGCCATTGTGAGTAGCCGGCGTGCCTGCAAGTCTCTCCTCGGGCATGGACGGTCGGCGAGTGTAGTGCCTCGTGTTCACCGGCATTGCTGTGGACGGTTCACGGTTCCCACCTGTCGATCAACGCCCATCCGCCATTGACGTGGTGCAGAGTGGTGATCGAGCAGTGAGCTGGCTTGTCGGCATGAAAGGCGCTCACTTCGAGTTCGCAGAGGCGCAGCGCGGCAGCATGCAACGGATCTTGATGGGACACAAAGGCGAGATCTCCAGTTTCCCGCTGGGCCCAATCGGCGACACACGCCGCGACCCGCCTCCCCGCATCCTCAAGCGACTCGGGCGAGAAGGGCAGATGCTCAGGATCCTCGAGATAGGCCTCGAGTTCGCCCGGAAAGACCTCGGGCAGTCGCTCCCAGGGGACGCCCGCCCATCGGGACGACAGCTCCCATTCGAGGAGACGGTCGTCGACAGACACCGGGATGTGAGCGGGGTGCGAAAGCAACTCGGCTGTCTCTACTGCTCGCTCCAGTGGGGAGGTGATGATGCGTGCCGGCGCTTGCCGGGTCAATCTCCCTCCTGCAGCCGCAGCCTGTTGCCGTCCTCGCGGAGACAGCCTGAAGCCCGGCAAGTTGGCGTAGACCACGTGCTGGGGATTCTCAACCTCACCGTGGCGTATCAGATGAACCTGCACAGCCGGCAGTCTGCCACAAGCAGGAGTCGTCACCGGCGAGATACCGCCCGACCGCTCTAGGGCGGCGGAGATGCTGGGTCTGCCGGTACCGTGGGGTCATGGACCAGTTCCAGGAACGGTTTCTGCATGTTGACATGGACGCCTTCTTCGTTGAGGTGGAGCGATTGCGTGATCCGAGCCTGGTTGGTGTCCCGGTAGTAGTCGGTGGTTTGGGACGGCGCGGCGTGGTCGCGGCAGCGTCGTACGAGGCCCGCGCATTGGGGGTGCACTCAGCGATGCCTACCGGGGAAGCCAGGCGGCTCTGTCCCCATGGGCGTTTCCTGCCGCCGGATCATGGTCGCTATGGGGAAGTATCGGGCCAAGCCTTTGCGGTGTTTCGGTCATTCACGCCGCTGGTGGAAGGCTTGTCGGTTGATGAAGCCTTTCTCGACATCTCCGGTCTCCGGCTGCACTACGCCCGACCCCGAGCGGTGGGAGAGGCGTTGCGGATGCAGATCCGGCGCGAGCTCGGCTTGCCTGCATCTGTCGGAATCGCCGCAGTGAAGTTCATCTCCAAGCTGGCTTCAGATGCTGCGAAGCCAGATGGGCTGCTTCAAGTTGACGCCGGCAGGGAGCTCGAGTTCCTCCACCCGATGCCGGTGCGACGTCTTTGGGGAGTGGGAGAGGCCACGCATGCCACGTTGGAGAGTCTCGGGGTGGCAACAATTGGCGAGCTCGCATCCCTCCCCGATGGAATCCTCGTCAAGCGGCTGGGGTCGGGCTTGGCGACACACCTGTCCCGGCTCGCAGCCGGTGAAGATCCGCGTGAAGTCGAGCCCGGGGGCGGCGCCAAGTCGATCTCTGTAGAGCAGACATACGACAGTGACCTGAAGCCCGGCGACGAGGTAGAGCGATCCCTGCTTCGGCTATGCAGTCGGTTGGCAGTGCGGTTGCATCGCGCCGGCATGGCAGGTCACACGCTGACGCTGAAGGTGAGGTATGGCGATTTCGAGACCATCACCCGGTCGGAAACGGTGAGCGAGCCCATCGCCGCGGGGTCGGAACTGTGGGACGAGGCAAGGGTGCTCCTCGCACGTGCTCAGCTCAGCGGGCGCGGCATCCGCTTGTTGGGAGTTGGCGTCTCGGGTCTGGTGGATGCGGCGGCTCCCCGACAGCTGACACTCGATTCGGGACCGCGCAGCCTGGCTGCAGAGACCGTCGAGAAGGTGAGGGAGCGATTTGGAGAGGACTCAGTCCTGCCCGCATCACTCATCATCGACCCATCACAGAAACGTCGCGAGGAATAGAGAGACCCGCTTGTATACTTGGCCACGGAATTGGAGACGGAACCGTGCCGCTAAACGAAGACGAACAGCGCATTCTCGAGCAGATAGAACGTCAGTTCTATGAGGAAGACCCGGAGCTTGCCCGCTCCGTGGCCGAGGCATCGTTGCGTTCCAAATTCCGGCCACGGCGCAGGCTGGCAATCGCCGGGTTCATCATCGGATTGATCGTGATGCTGGCTTCCTTCACGTCTTCGGCGTGGATCGCCGTGGGTGGTTTCCTGCTCATGTTGGCCTCGGCGGGCTGGTTCGCCATGAGCCTCCGCAAGACCAACGATGGGGGATCAGACGCGTTCGCAAAATGGCTGGATCGGGCTCGACAGAGGTGGTCGCGGAACAGCTAGAGTGGCGTCTCTTCGTCGTGTGAGTCGAAGGGTGTCGCCACACCGGCGACCGGGCAAGGAGAGCGACTTCCGCTGAGGCCCGTAGGACGAGATTTGATCTGTGGGAGGAGATAGGTGGAGTCTTTTACCGCCCAGCAGGCGTCTGCGCTGACAGGGTGCACCGCTCATCAACTTCGCTATTGGGACAAGGTCGATCTCGTCGGTCCCAGCATCCAGAGCAGCGGGGGCCGGCCGGGTAGGCGGCGGTTGTACTCATTTCGTGATCTGGTAGCCCTTCGGGTAGTTAAGAGTCTCCTCGACAACGGCATGTCGGTGCAGCGGGTACGCCGGGCATGGGACTACCTGCGGCGCACCGCGGCAATGGACGAACACCTCGCATCCGTGAAGCTGGTGACGGACGGGCAGACCATCTTCCGGGTCGCACAGAATGAGGATCAGCTTCTCGACGCGCTCCGCGACGGCCAGTTGGCCTTCTTTGTGGCCATCAATGAGATCACCAAGAGCGTCGAAGAGGATGTCACCAAATTCGAACTCGATCGGGAGCGGTTCCTCGACATGCTGCGACGGGTCGAGGACGACGTGAAGTCCGAAGCCGAGTTGGCGCACGGCTGACCGCGCCGGAGGCGAGCCTCTTTTCTGCTGCTTCCGGGCCCCTGGTTGATCCCCGGCGTCCCGATGATTGCCTGCTGGGAGAGTTCCCGACTAGCCGCCGTTGCGGTGCCCGTTCCCGCCATTGCGCCGTCCGTTGCCGTTACGCCGACTGGTTCGGACCGTTCTGGCAATCCGCCTGGCGCGTTCGGGGATGATGCTGGCCGGCCGGTAGGCCGCTATCAGCCGTTGCCCGACGCTGTGACGGGTGGCGAGCTGCTCCCTCGTCTGTTCGAGTGACGTGATGGCGGTACTCACATGCTGGTCCTCGACCGCTCCCTCGGGTCCGTAGACGGACCGGCCGTAGACAATCGCAAGCGGCACCATTGCGCTATCGACTGACATGGCCAACTGGCGCGGTGTTGTCGCCGGCGATGGCTTCTCTCCGAGGTCGGTGAGCCTGGCAACGATGTCCTCCCACGCTGCAGTGATGTCGCCGCTCTCGAGGCGCTGCATTCGCCGCCGCCGTTTCCACCACTTGATCGAGGGAATCGCGCCCAGCGCGATCAACAGTGCGAGCGCAACCGGCGCTAGTACCTTCACCCAGCCGGGAACCGACAACCCGGCGCCTGCGCTCTCATCTATCCCGCCACCGGGGAGGAGCGGAAACTCCTCGCCGAACCGGGGGGGTCGCAGCGGAGAACCCTGTCCGGGGATCGGCTCGGGCGCAGGTACAACGAGGTAATCGGTGATCGGGAAGCCGAGCTCAGTTTCGGCAAGACCGAACGTCGAAGGGTTGAACCCGTCGCCCCGCGGGGTGGGATCGAACCGCACCCAGCCTTGCGTTGGCATCCACAGCTCCACCCAGGCATGTGCGTTGCGGTCCCGCACGATCACGACATTCTCCTGATCGCGATGGGGTTGCCCCGGAGTGAACCCCAGCACCACCCGCGACGGCACTCCAAGAGTCCGTGCCATCACAGCCATTGCGGTCGCGAAGTTCTCGCAATAGCCACGGTGATAATTGGGAGACTCTGGATCGAGCAGCCATGCAGCCAGGTCGGTGGCCCCGTGGCCGGGCTCGATGTACGCGGAGTAGTCGAAGGCTTCTGAGTGGAACCAGGACTCGAGGGCGAGACCGATTTCGTAGTTGGTTGTCAAGTTGGCGGTCTGGCGGCGTGCCTCAGCGACGATCCCGGGATCGAGGTCGTCCGGAAGGCCGAGGTATACCTCGACGTTGGGCGGCTCCGGTCGGGGTGTGACGAGCACGGGATCCGGCACCGTTTGCTCGGTGGCGGCATACGCAAATGCCGGTGACAGCTCGCCGCGGTCATCGGCCGCCAACACTGCAATGTCGGGTTGCGGCACCTGCGACTCCACGATGTAGCTCATGCCCGGGTAGCTGAAGTCGCCGTCCAGCCGCAACGAGCCATCTGCCTGGCGCACCCGCACGATGCGCTCGGTTTCCTCGTCTGAGCCAAATCCATCGGGCACGTAAGTCTGGGGAATCCAGTTCATCTGCAGCTCGCGGATCTCGACGGCGGTTGTGACCCTCGCCGTAGGCCCGGCGAAGCGATGTCCGCCGTCCTCCCACGGGCGAGTGTCGAGGCGCACAACTTCCGGGCTGTCGGCAAAGAATTGCCCTCCGTTGTAGGTCTCCATGGTGAGCAGGCGGAAGTACACCTCGCTGGCAGGAACGTCGCCGGTGACCTCAGCAAGGAAGACGATCTGGTTGGTTTGCTGCACCAGCGCCTGTTTGATGGAGATGAACGGGTTGTACGAGACACCACCGTATATGTCCGAGCCAAGACCGGTGGCGGCACGCCAAGGCAGCACTCCGTCGTAGGGAACAAATCGGCCCAGGGCGCTGGTGCCGATTACTGCGACTGCGAGGGTGATTCCCAGTAGGCCAATCGCCGAAGGGGCCAGCCGGTTGCTCAGCGAAGGCCATTGCCCGGCCCGGCTCATCCTGCCTGCCGCCTGGTCGCGTTCATCGATTGTAACTGCGATGATCGATCCGGCGACGACGGCGAGGAAGACAGCCATGCGGAGGTAGCCGGTGCGCCCGCGATCCATTGTTGCGAACTGCAGCGCCAGCACGAGCGGCGGTATGAGGGCGACGTAGGGATGGCCGCGCATCAGACCCCAGGTGAGCAGAGTTCCGGTCACCCAGAAGACCACCGAGACGATGATGACGATTCCGGGTCGCGGTTGCACCGGCTCGATGCCGGTCCGGATCAACGTGAATGCCCGGTCCAGCTGATCGCCGAGAACCGTGAGAGTTTCTGAGGTCGGGAGGAGTCCGCTTGTGGTTTCCGGAGCTGCGATACGTGCGACCGCAATGGCGATTGCGACAAGGTTGAGCCCGACGACGATTATCGGGTGGGCCCGGTAGCTCAACGCGGTCCACGTGATCGTTGCTCCCAGCACGAGAGCTGCAATCACTATGTATTGCCAGCGCGTTCCGCTGGAGGTGGGGCGAAGCAGACCATTGAGGCCGGTAAAGGCAAATACCAATGCTGCGGCGCCGGCTAACCAGCTGAAGCGGTAGACCATGTCTTTTCCATTGACTCTTTCCATGCGGGCGCCCACTTCGAAGCGGGGCCGGAAGCCACCGCAATAGCGCCTGCACGCTGAATTTGGTTGAGGGACTCGTTCTCGCGCTCAGAGACGGTCATCACAACCGTTCTGTAGTAGTCCCGACTGAGTGTCTTGAAGACGGCAACACCGTCGCTGTCGAGAACACCGGTCACCATGACCAGCGCCCCACCGGCGAGTCCGTCGCGGCGAAGCCGACTCATCAAGGCAGCGAAGTCGAGCCCGCTTGTGGAGGCAACCGTCGCCAACTCTTCCATTGCCAAACCGTAGGCCTGATTCGTGCTTACCGGCGTGGCACCAGCGGAACCGCTCCACAGTGTTGGGCTGAATCCTTGACGGTAGAGGTGGCGCATCGCCGAAGCAGCTCCGCGAACCGCATGTTCAAAGGATTCTGGACTGGAATACGCTTCGGCGCGCACGTCCAGCAGAACCAAGGCTCGCGATTGCCAGGGCATCTCGAGCTGTTTGATCATCAGCTCGTCTTTACGGGCGGAGGACGGCCAGTGAACCCTCCTCAGGTCATCCCCTCTCTGGTACTCGCGCAGCGTGAAGAAGTCATCCCCTCCGATGTGGGAGAAGTTCGCTCGCGCCGAGTTGAC
>JASJEG010000041.1 GCA_030064765.1 Acidimicrobiia bacterium
ATCTTGGAGCGTCTCTGGCGCACCCGGGAGATCTTCCTGGAACGGCCGGAGATCAGCGACGAACTACGCAACGTCACGCATTACCTGGAGCGGGTCTTCCCTGAGGTCGTGCCCTGGTTGGACAAACGGCTGCGGGCCGCCTGGGAGGACGCCGGCTTTGATGCCTCGTTGCTGGCCGACGTCACCAAGCTGCCTACCGTCACCTTTGCGACTTGGGTCGGGGGCGATCGTGATGGTCACCCGTTTGTCACGGCCGAGGTGACGCAGCGAACACTCGAACAGTTGCGTGCTACTGCAGTGAGTCTGCTGGACGGGGCGCTCAGCGACTTGGCGCGCCACCTCAGCTTGTCCGACACGCGGCAAACACCCCCTCCCGCTCTTGTGGACTGGCTAACCAAGACGGCCGCCGAGCTGGGCGAAGCGGGAGAGGTGGCGATCAAGCGCAACCTCGACGAGTCCTGGCGCCAGGCCCTCAACCTGATGCGGGCGCGATTGCCCGGAGCTGGAACTCACCCCTACAAGGCAGCCCCTGAGCTGGTTGCCGATCTGATGCTATTGGTCGACTCGCTTCGCGAGATCGGTGCAGATCGGTTGGCCACTCAGGAGGTTGAGCCCGTGGCCAGATTGGCCCAATCGTTCGGGTTCCACCTGGCTGCCCTGGATATCCGTCAGAACAGCGTCTTTCATGATCGAGCCGTGGCACAGCTCCTCGAGGCCGCCGGGGTCGCCGACGGTGCGTCGTTTGCGGATTGGGATGAGGAATCTCGTCGGGAACTGCTGACTGCCGAGCTGGCCTCACCCCGCCCGCTGGCTGCGCCGGATGCACAACTGGGGCCGGAAGCTGAAGCAGTGCTGAGCTGCTACCGGGTGCTTCGCGACGAGCTGAACCGACACGGTGCAGCAGGAGTCGGCAGCCTCATCGTCTCGATGACCCGCAACGTTTCGGATCTCTTGGTGGTCTTCCTTCTGGCGAAGGAAGCGGGCTTGCTCGTCCGCGATACGGACGGGATCCGATGCCTCATTCCCGTTGTGCCGCTTTTTGAGACCATCGACGATCTGGAGCGAAGCCCCGACGTTCTGAGGGAATTCCTCCAACACCCGGTCACTCGTCGGACGCTGGAAGGCTGCGCCGTTGGGCCGGTGCCGGTGCAGCAAGTAATGGTTGGTTACAGCGACAGCAACAAGGACGGTGGCATCCTGTCCAGCCTGTGGAGTTTGTATCGAGCCCAGGAGACCCTCGCGGCAATCGGCGCAGAGAACGGAATCGCAGTCAGCTTCTTCCACGGCCGCGGCGGCACTATCAGCCGGGGTGCCGGACCGACCCACCGCTTCCTGCGCGCACTTCCGCCGGGATCGTTGACGGGTGCCCTCCGGATGACCGAGCAGGGCGAGACGATCTCCCGCAAGTACGCCAACCGGATCACGGCCGAATACCACCTGGAGCTGCTACTCGCAGGGTCGGCGGCCGCATCGATGGGCACGAGAGCGGCTCGTCCAACGGCAGACGAGCTGGTCCCGGTTATGGACGAGCTGGCGATGATCAGTAGGAGAGCGTATGCCGATCTGCTGCACACAGATCGGTTTATCGAGTTCTTCCGACAGGCAACGCCGATTGACGTCATCGAGAGCAGTCGGATTGGCTCTCGTCCGTCTCGGCGAACTGGCCGGCCCAGCATCGCTGATCTCCGAGCCATCCCATGGGTGTTTGCCTGGAGCCAATCACGGTTCCTCCTGTCCGGTTGGTACGGGTTGGGATCAGCACTCGCCGGTCTACGTGACGATGATCGCGACACCTACAACCAACTCATCGACCACGCCTTCGAGTGGCCGCCGCTGCACTACATCATCAGCAATGCGGCAACGAGCCTGGCGACCTCCAACGAGGAGATCATGGGCTGGTACGTCGAACTCGTGGAGGACGCAGCCCTGCGTCAGACGTTCTTCGACCCGATTGTTGCCGAACGCCGCCGTACCGAACGGATCCTCGAAGAGATCTATGGCGGCCCGCTTCGTGATCGTCGTCCCAATATCTCGCGGACCCTCGAGCTGCGTGAACCAGGGCTGCGGCCGCTACACCAACACCAGGTCGAGCAGATCGCCGAGTGGCGCAGCCGACGGGCCGACGAGGATCCGAAAGCCGACGAGCTTCTACCCGATCTTCTATTGACGGTCAGTGCCATCGCTAGCGGCCTCGGTGCGACGGGTTAGGGCAGCAAGCAGCGCTGGAGGTTGGCAAGGAGCCGCACGTAGAAGCATCGCATCAAATCACAACAGAACAGGAGAGACAGTATGAAGAAGAAACTGATTGGACTAGCGCTCATCGCCGGCGCTGTCGCCGCAGCTGCGAAACTCATGGCCACCCAAAAGGCAGAGTGGCAAGGCTTGACCGAAGCCGAGGTACGCGAAAAGGTGGAGCAGCGGATGCCCAGTCGCGTCCCGGACGAGAAGAGGGCTGAAGTCGCCGACAAGGTCGTAGGCAAGATGCGCGACCGTGGAATGCTCGGCGAGGAGCCAGCCGAAGCCGCGGCGGACGTTGCGACCGAAGCCGCTGACGTAGCGGAGCCGGCCGAAGAACCGGCGGAGGGTGAAGCCCCCGTAGAGGCCGACGAAAGCGACGAAGAGCAACCTGGAGCGTAGGGTCGCCGGCACCTAGGGCCGATCTCCATCGTTTTGGCGTCCCAGAATGGAACATATTCCGCTTTGCGACGCCAAAACTGTCTGCAGCGCGCCGAGTCGCCTATCCGCCTACCCCGCGGCTGCCTCGAGCGCTTGGTCGAGATCTGCGATCAGGTCCTCTACGTCTTCGATTCCGACCGAGTACCTGACCAGGCTCTCCGGAATGCCCATAGCGGCACGTTCCTCGGCGGTCATTTCGACGTGGCTCGTTGTGGCCGGGGGGCCGGCAACGGTTTCGACTGCACCCAGGTTGGCTGCAAGGTGAGCCAGTTGGAGACGGGGCAGCACGGCCTTGACCGCGTCCAGGCCGCCGTGAATCGAGAATGCCAGCACACCACCGAAACCCTTCATTTGCCGAGCCGCAATGTCGTGATGCGGGTGCGACTCGAGTCCGGGGTAGAAGACCCGATCTATGGCCGGGTGGGCCTCGAGATGTCGGGCGATCGTCAAGGCGTTGCTGTTCTGCCGCTCGATCCGCAGATGCAACGTCTTCGCCGACCGCTGCAGTAGATAGGCGGCGAACGGACCCAGCGTGGCGCCATTGATCTCGCGATAGTGATAGATCCGGTCGACGAGTCCCTGGCCGCCACAGACGATCCCACCCAGGGCGTCGGCGTGTCCGCCGAGGAACTTGGTTGCCGAGTGCACCACCAGATCGGCGCCCAGCTCCAGCGGCCGTTGGTTGATCGGCGTGGCAAACGTGTTGTCTACTACGACGGTTGCGCCGGCGGCTCTACCGGCGGCCGCCAGCCGCTCCAGGTCCAGGATCTTGAGCGTTGGGTTGGTGGGCGACTCTAGGTAGAGGACCTTGCAGCCTTTGGCAAC
This sequence comes from Acidimicrobiia bacterium, assembly GCA_030064765.1. Taxonomy (GTDB): domain Bacteria; phylum Actinomycetota; class Acidimicrobiia; order Spongiisociales; family UBA5794; genus JAAETI01. The sequence continues at coordinate 3,502 of JASJEG010000041.1, forward strand.
TTCCGTCTCGATGGCCTCGTGATCGTCGGTCCCAACCAACTCGCAGATGACGCCGTCCCGGGGGAGGAACTCGAGGAAGAGCTTTGTGGTGCCGCCGTAGGTGTCGGTGACAGAGACGACTCGATCGCCCGGACCGAGCAATGTGCGCAGCGTGCCGGAGATGGCGGCCATCCCGGTAGCAAACGCTGTCGCCGCTTCGGCTCGCTCCAAGGCGGCGATGCGACGCTCGAAAACGGCCACCGTGGGGTTGGTGTTGCGGCTGTAGATGTGGCCTTCTTCCTCTCCGAGTGCAACCGCCATCCACTCGTCGACGTCGCCATATCCAAAGCTGACCGTCTGTGCGATCGGAACTTGTGTCGACCGTTCCCACAGCGGGTGTTCCTCACCTGCCCATACCGAGCGGGTTCCATCTCCGTGTGTCACCTGGGTCCTCTCCGTCCGACACCGTCACGGTACTCGAAGGTACCCTCACGACTCAGATGGACACAGATCGGATTGCACAGCGAGCGCTCGAGCTCGTGGCCACGCCTTCGGTCACCGGGGATGAGCATGCAGCGATCGACCTCGTCGCCTCATGGCTGCAACCGGTTGCCGACGAGGTCGACCAGTGGGTAACGCCCATGGCGGAGCTGGAGGCTGATCTCGCCTACCCGGGACGCGAGGTCGAGAGGGAGACCGTCCCGGTGGTGGCCGCCCGCATCGCGGGTAGTCGCCCGGGACCGACGATGGTGCTCACCGGTCATGTCGACACCGTCCCCGTAGGTGACATGCAGCAGTGGGCTCGGGATCCGTCCGGCGAGATCGACGGCGACATCCTGTTCGGTCGAGGGGCCGCAGACATGAAGGCCGGGCTGGTTGTTGCCGTCGAAGCGTTTGCGGCACTGGGCGCCAACCGCGACTTTGCCGGCGAGGTACGCCTGGTTGCCGTTCCCGGAGAAGAGGACGGTGGTACCGGTACGTTGGCAGCGATTCGGCGCGGCTGGGGCGGTGACTATGTGATCATCACCGAGCCCACATCGGCCGGCGGTGCACTGCAAATCGTTGTGGCTCACGGCGGTGCACTGACTTTCTCGATCGGAGTGGAGGGGCGATCCGCCCACGCCGCCACCCGTCGCCTCGGCGAGTCGGCCCTCGACCACTACTGGACGGTGCATCAGGCACTACGCCGGCTCGAATCAGAACTCAATGAGGCAGAGGCAGACCCGACCATGGCAGCCCTCGGGTTGCCGTACCCAACAACTGCCGGGATTGTGCGCGGCGGGGTGTGGGCTTCGAACGTGATGGAGCACCTCACCGCCGAGGTCCGGGTCGGGGTAACCATTCATGAGACGATCGCTCAAGCCGAGGAACGTTTCGAGCGGACGTTGCGGGAGGCAATCGCTGGTGATTCGTGGCTCGACGAGCACCCGCCTCACATCGAGCGTACCGGTGCCGCCTTTGGCTCGTCCCGGATCGATCCGGCTCACCCGCTGGTAACGACCGTGCAGGCCACGGCGGCGGAGTTGACCGCCACGACCCCACCGGCGATTGGGGTGCCCTACGGCTGTGACATGGCTCTGTGGATCGGCGAGGGCAAGGCAGCCACCATTGTCTTCGGGCCAGGTGACGTGAGCCACGCCCACGCGGTGGACGAGCGAGTGAGCCTGCAAGAGGCAGCCGATGTGGGGCGGATTCTGGTGGAAGCCACCCGCAGAATTCTCCGCTGAGGAATCTATCTGGGCCTGTGAGTGTTTCAGCGGTCGACGAATGGGATCGGAGGCGGAACATGGCAACGGATTGGACGTTCAACGGCACATGGCCGTACGAACCCAGATGGTTCGAAAGCACAGATGGTCGGATGCATTACGTGGACGAAGGCCCGCGTGATGGGAAACCCATTGTGATGATGCATGGCAACCCGGCATGGGGCTACCTCTACCGGAACTTCATCGGGCCGCTGACCGACGTCGGCTACCGCGCCATCGTTCCAGACCATCTTGGCTTTGGTCGCTCCGACAAGCCTGACCAACCCGAGCTGTATGCGATCGTGCGGCACGCAGCCCGGCTCGACGACCTGCTCGAATCGCTCGATCTGCACGACGCCACAGTCGTCGGTCAGGACTGGGGAGGTCCCACCGTGCTGCACTGGGCAACCCGCCATCCGGAGCGGGTGCGGTCGCTGTTCATCCTCAACACCTTCGCCCATCGGCCGCGGGCCGATATGAAGCTGCCGCTTCCGATCAAGCTGTTCCGGACGAGGGGAGTCGGCGAGGCTCTGGTCAAGGGCCTTCACCTGTTCGTGCGAGGCTTTATGTTCAGGGCCGGAGTCGTGCACACGGAGCGCCTTACGCCTGATGTGAAGCGGGCCTATCTGGCGCCGCACCCGACCTTCGCCAGCCGCACCCCGATTCTGGTGTTTCCCCGGGAGATCCCCTCCGGGCCACAGGGTGAGGTCTCCGATCACAATGCAGCCGTCGAAGCAGGGCTCGAGGAGCACTTCCGCAGCAAACCCGTCAAGATCATGTGGGCGATGAAGGACATCGCATTCACCCCGGAGATGGTCGATCAATTCTGGCTCGAGACGCTTCCTCACGCCGAGGTTGAGCGGATCGCAGACGCCGGCCACTATCTCCAGGAGGACGCCCACGAGCGGATCGTCCCCGCGCTGATCGACTTCCTGCAGCGCCAGGAGAGCTAGAGCTCCATCTGGAGGTTCCAGATCTCGATATCGGAGCCGGCAGCGTCGGTGGTGGACTTGCCGACAACGATGAATCCGCACTTCTCGTAGAAGCGCAGCGCGCGCTCATTGTCAATCTCGGTGCTGACCGTCATCTTGCGGAATCCGCGCGTGCGGGCCGACTCAACCGCAGCCTGGACGAGCGCAGAGCCGACGCCGCCCCCGATCAACGACTGCAGCACAACGGCTCCGGCTAGTTCGATGGCTGCAGCGGTGAGACGACGAGTGGCGGCAAACCCGACGACCCGGTCGTCTTGCCATGCGAGGAACATGCTTCGACCCGGTCCGCCGATCCGGGCCCGGATGGCCTCAGGGGCGGCGATCTCGACGATTACGTCCTCGGTTGCTCCGGCGAATCCGGGTGCTCCCGGCCCGGCCTGCCGCCAGGCTTCGTGGAGGAAGTCGGCAATTGCGGCAACGTCTTCCGCGGTTGCCTCGCGCACTGCAGCAGTTCTCGTCATTGCTGGTCCGAAGGTGGGGCTTCGAGCATACAAGCTCGCGAAATCCGCGTTTCTGTCAGGGGGCGCCGATAACGTGACGGCATGCTGTCGCAGAGAGATGTCAAGGTTCTCGAGTTTGAGAGTGCGTGGTGGCACTACCCCGAGCCGAAGGACCGCGCCATACGCGAGTACGTTGGGATGAGCGCAACCCGCTACTACCAGGCGTTGCGCCGGCTCGTAGACGACGATGAGGCGATCAGGGAGTACCCGCTCGTCATCCGTCGGCTGCGCAAGATGCGACGCGAACGACGCGACGCGCTAGCTCGTCGCTTTGATACCACGGTTGGCTGATGAGCAAGGATTCGGCCACGACCTCGGCTGAAGAATCGCCCGCCCAATCGCCCCGAGACATCACCGGGTTGATCACACGAATCGGGATCGCCGCCTGGAGCATCGTCGGGGTCCTCGTATTCATCTGGATTCTCCTACTGATCGGCGCTCGCATCGAGGTATTGCTTGCTCCGGCAGTCCTTGCCATCGCAACGATCTATGTCCTCAATCCCGTCGTCAACTTCCTGGAGCACCGTCGTATCCCGCGTATCGTCGGCACATTCCTAGCGTTTCTTGGACTGATCGCTTTGATTGCCGCGCTCGGAGCGCTGGTGGCCCCCACGGTCGCCTCCCAGGCCTCGGAACTCGCGACGAGTTTCCCGGAGATCTACGAGAACACGACAGTCGAGATCGAGGACCTGGTAGAGAGCCTCGGTTTTGGAGAAGTCGATCTGTGGTCGTACGAGCGGCTGAGCGAGTTTGTGCAAGATCCCGACGCCCAGGACCAGATCATATCGATGGTGTGGGATCGACTGGGTGAAGTGACCACTGGCCTCCTCGAGGCGATCCTCGTCTTCTTCCTGGCGCCGGTAGTGGCGTTCTACGTGCTGGTCGATCTGCCGCGGGTACGGCAGGAGGCGATCTCGCTGATACCCAAGGCCCAACAGGACGAGGTCCTGCATGTCTCCCGGCGGCTCGGCGGTGCCATCGGTGGCTTTATCCGCGGCCAGGTGCTGGTGGCGCTGATAGTCGGCGTGATGACAAGCATCGGATTCCGCATCATCGGGCTCGAGTTCTGGTTGATCATCGGGATGATCGCCGGGTTCCTCAACATCATCCCCTTCGTCGGACCGTGGGTCGGAGGCATCCTCGGGGTAACGGTCGGCTTTGTCACCGCCGATCTGTCAACAGCGCTATGGGCCGGGGTTGTCGCCATCATCGTGCAACAACTCGACAACCACTTGATCAGTCCCAACGTGTTGCGAGTAACGGTCAGCCTGCACCCGGCCGTAATCATCCTGGTTCTCGTGCTCGGCGGCGGCATCGGCGGAATCTGGGGTGTGCTGCTGGCCGTACCGGTTACGGCAATCCTCAAGATCCTCGCCGGTCACTTCTGGCGAACGCGCATACTCGGCCAGTCATGGGAAGATGCACTCGAGGCAATGGCCGAATCATCACAGCCCCCGGAAACGCTCTACGAGCGGATCCGCAAGTCGCTCGATGAGAACGAAGTCGCTAACGAGAACGGGATCGATGCCGACGGTGGCATCACCGACGAATAGCGGGAACGCTTACCGTGATTGATCTTGCGCTAGGAGCGACGCTGGCCATCCTGGGCCTCTACGGATGGGCCGTGGGACTGGTGCGCGCCCTTGTCAGCCTGGCCGTCATCGTTGTGGGGACCGTCGTTTCCTTCCGCCTTTCTGAGCCTTTGGGGGAGGTGGTCGCCGATATGTCGGGTACCTCTCCTGATGCCTCCCGCATGGTTGCGGGCTTCGGTGTTCTCATGCTGATTTCGCTCGCCGCCGCCATAGCTGTCAGGATTCTTCATCTCGGCATCCGCTTTCTACCCGGGGTTTCGACGCTGAATCGTGCGGCCGGAGCCGCGCTTACCCTGGCTGGTGCCGCGCTCGTGATCACAATTCTGCTCTCGCTGGCGACGATTGCGCCCCTGCCGGAGGCCTTTGCCGAGGAACTGGAAGGATCGGTAGTTGCCGAGACTCTTACCGAGCCTGACGGAATGCCCCAGCAGGTCCTGGCAATGATGTCGGGGGACAGGGTGGTCGAGTTGACTCTCCGTATCCGCGAGCTGACCGGAGACCGCAGCGCAGTCGCCTCGTCGTCCACGCCGGTGATGGTGCCGCCGGCGGCTGCAGCCGATCTCAACAGACTGCCCGTCGCAGAGGAGGACATGTTCGGGCTGCTCAACGAGGAACGTGTAGCTCAGGAAGCGGCTCCACTCGCACGTTCGAGCGGCTTGGACCAGGTCGCCTTTGAGTTGGCGATGGAAGGGTACGGCAGCGGCACGATTCTCCCTGATGACCAGGAAGAGCTGCGGGCCCGGCTCAATCGAGCCGGGATTCCGACCATCGCCAGGGCCGAGGTCGCGGTGCTGGCCGCCTCCCCGGAGGCAGGTCATGCTGCGCTGGTGGATCGGGTACCCAGCGTCCTCGGAAACACCGAATTCAACAAGGTCGGCATTGTGGTGGTGGAGGGACCCGTGGGTTTGCTCATCATCGGGATCCTCGCCGGCTGAGAGCGTCAACTCGTCCTTCGAACAGATCGCGTAATCATCCCGTCGGATGACGACATCCTTGTGTTGGTTGTCCTAACGTTGCATTGTGTGCGAAGAGGAGGCGGGGAGTTTTGAACGTCCTGGAGTGTGAGGGTCTGGTCAAGGCCTTCGACGATCTGGTAGCCGTTGATGGTGTTGGGTTTCACATTGCCGAAGGGGAGACCTACGGACTGCTCGGCCCCAATGGGGCAGGCAAGACGACCAGCATTTCAATGATCGCCGGCATACTCGAATCCGATGCGGGCACGGTTACGGTCGCCGGTACCGAAATCACCACCCGCACCACAGAAGGCAAAGCCAAGATCGGCTACGTACCCCAGGACATTGCCATCTACCCCGACCTCAGTGCCCGTGAGAACCTCCGCTTCTTTGGCAAGCTCTACGGCCTGCCCAAGCAGTCGCTGGACTCACGTATCGATGAAGTGCTCGAGGTCATCGGCCTCTCAGATCGCGGTGATGACCGCACCGAGGAGTACTCCGGTGGCATGAAACGCCGTCTCAACATCGGCATCGGGTTGCTGCATGAGCCCACCCTCTTGATTCTCGATGAGCCAACGGTCGGGGTGGATCCCCAGAGCCGGAACGCCATCTTGGAGAGCGTCGAGCAGCTGGGGCGGCGCGGCACTGCGCTGCTGTACACGACCCATTACATGGAGGAAGCCGAGAGGCTGTGCGACCGGGTTGCCATCATCGACGGCGGCAAGATCCGGGCAGAAGGCACCCGACGGGAGCTCGTTGAATTGGTCGGTCAGCGCGACACGGTCAACCTGGGTGTCGTCGGCAGCGCTCAGCGTTTGGTCGATGCGCTGGGTGCGGTCGAAGAGATCGAGAGCATCACGTCCACCGAGGGCTCTGTGGAGATCCTGGTCGAGGGGGCCAGCAGTCTGCTGCCCCGCATCCTCGACATCGCCCAGCAGGCTGGGGTCGGTATTTCGGGCGTCGAGGTTGTCGAGCCGAACCTCGAGTCCGTGTTCCTGCACTTGACCGGGAAGGCTCTACGCGACTGATGCGAGCTGCACTCGTTATCGCCGCCAAGGACCTGTCGCAGCGGATCCGCGATAGATCGGCCATTCTTCTCGGCTTGGTAGCCCCGTTGGGTTTGGCCCTCATCTTCTCGGCAATCATTCCTTCCGGTACCGAATCCTTCGACGTCAAGGTCGGGCTGCTGGACGACGATGGCGGGCCCATCACTGCGCCGTTCGTCGACGAGGTTCTGCCTGCGGTCACAGCCGACGGCATCATGGCCGTTACTGACTACGGTGATCTTCCCGCCCTCGAATCCGACGTCGAAGCGGGCAGCCAGAACGCCGGTTACGTGTTTCCCGCCGGGTTCAGCGACGACATCCTGACCGCGCAAGGTGGGACTGTTCGGTTATTGGGCAATGTCGATAGCTCGATATCGACTCAGATCGCCCAGGCGGTTCTCGAGAGCTATCTCAGCGAGGTAGATGCGATCGGAATCGCGGTGGGTTCGGCGTTGCTCAGCGGCGCTACAGATGTGGACGACATCACTGCCAAGGCAGCGGCAACGCCTGCAGCAGTGACGCTTGCCGATACCGAAGCGGCCAATCGGGAACTCGATATCACGACCTTCTTCTCAGCCGGAATGGCTGTCTTCTTCCTGTTCTTCACCGTGCAGTTCGGTGTGTCGTCCCTGTTGGAGGAACGCTTCTACGGAACGCTTCCCCGCTTGCTTGGCGCACCCATCAACCGGTGGGCCATCATTGGCGGCAAGGCGCTGACCAGCTTTGTGCTTGGGATCGTGTCGATGATCGTCCTCGCCGTGGGAACAACGGTGCTCATCGGGGCCGAGTGGGGCAATCCGGTAGGAGTGCTGATCCTGATGATCGCCGGTGTGATGTCGGCGCTGGGGATCATGGCCGTGGTTGCGGTGATATCGAAGACCCCGGAGCAGGCTGCCAACTGGCAGGCCATTGTCGCGGTGGCGCTGGGTTTACTCGGCGGCACCTTCTTCCCGCTCAGCCAGGGGCCCCGGCTGCTGGCGCTCTTCTCCAAACTGACACCGCACGCATGGTTCCTGCAAGGACTGGGTGATCTCTCTGCTGGTGACGGCCTGGAGGTAGTCATCACGCCGACGCTGGCGATGCTGGCTTTCTTTGTCGTGACTATTGCGCTTGCTGTGGTGTTTGGCAGGAAGCGGGTGTTGGCGCCATGAAGAGCTGGGCAATAACCACCACCAACATCAAACGGTTGATGCGGGATCCTTCGACGATCTTCTTTGTGTTCGTGTTTCCGATGCTGCTCATCCTCGTGCTCGGAGCGTCCTTTGGCGGCGGCTTCACCCCAAAGGTCGGCCTGCTTCTCGAGGGACAGGGCGAGTTCGCTCGAGCCTTCTCCGATGAGCTCACCAGTGACGATGACTTCACCACCGTCGACTACGACGATCGCGATCTGCTGTTGGAGGATGTCGAGCGGGGTGTGGTTCAGATGGCGGTGGTCATCCCGGCTGACTACGACACCAAGATCATGTCGGGCCAGGTGGCGGAGATCGAATTCGTCGGTCGCGCCGACCAGAGCGTTGTGCAGTACCGGTCCACAATCGAAGCGGTGGTCGCCGGCGAAAGCGCCATCGTGCGGGCCGCCCGCTTGCTGGAAACCGAGGGACTCAACAGCTTCGAGGAAGGAACAACACTGGCGCGGGCGATGGCAACCGGTTCGACGGGCCCAGAGGTCGAGGTGCAGACGATGGGTGAGTCGCTCTTCGGGGAGGATCTCGGCCAGTTCGATCTCGGTGCTCCGCAGCAGCTGATCCTGTTCGTCTTTCTCACCTCGCTGGCGGGTTCGGCAGCGTTGATTCAGACCCGGCGGCTTGGGGTATCGCGGCGCATGGTGTCCACGCCAACCTCGATCGGTGAGATCCTGGTCGGCGAAACTGGTGGCCGGTTCGCTGTCGCCATGATCCAGGGCCTGTTCATCATGATTGGTGCGGCGGTGGCGTTTGAGGTGCGTTGGGGCAACCTCGGCGGAGCGTCGGCGTTGCTGATTCTCGTAGCTCTGGTTGGTGCCGGCGGCGGGATGCTCATGGGATCGCTGTTCGACAACGATGAGCAGGCCGGCTCCATGGGGGTCTTCATGGGACTCGGTCTGGCGGCGCTCGGCGGGTGCATGGTCCCCCTCGAGATCTTCCCGGACACGATGCAGACCATCGCCCACATAACGCCGCACGCTTGGGCGCTCGATGGTTTTGCCGAGCTCATCCGGCGCGGGGGAACCATCGCGGACATTGCCCTAGAACTCGCGGTTCTCGCCGGCTTCGCTGCGGTGCTGCTGGCGCTGGGCACATGGCGGTTGCGAGCCAAGCTGACGCACTAGCGTCAGCCTCAATCCAGGTCGAAGAACGGAGACTCGGGCTTCTGAGACTCTTGCGCTCGATCGGGCGGGGTTACGGGAGGCGGTTCGGGGGCGGCTCGTCGCTCGTCCCCGGTCCTCTTGTCCCGCCGGACCGCAGCCAGCCAAACCGCAAGAGCGAATCCCCCGGAGATCGCCAGCAGCAAGACCAGCCACCAGGGGAAGCCGCCGCTCGGATACTCAGTATCGGCAAACACGTACAGCTTGCCGTCAAACGGTATGTCCCAAGACAGACGTCCGTCGGCCAGCACTTCGTCGGCGTTGTGCTCGGTGGGCTCGCCTGGCAGGTCGACTATGAAGGCAGTGCTCAGCGCTTCTGGGTCGATCGTGGCCGGATCCACGGGGAACTGGGTGAGGTCGAGTTCGCCGGCGAGGTCGAGGGTGGCTTCAAAGGAAGTGCCTTCATCGTTGAGCACCAGCGAGAACTCGGTGAAGTTGCCGGCGGAGGCGTCCTGTACCTCTGTCTCGTCGCTGAAGGAGACCTCGGTGGAGTAGACGGTCATGTCGCCCTCGAGCCGTGTCTCCGAAGTGCCTTCGAGCCCCAGATCGAGCTCGGCAATGATGCCGGAGCTGTCGGCGCCGAAGAACTGGTTGATCAAGTCCTCGAGTTGGTCGTTGATGGCAACCTCTGTCGTGAGTGTTCCCGCACCCGATTCATCGACTTCGAGCAGCACCCTCACCTCGGCGCGGCAGCCCGCAACGAGGATCGTCAGCAACGCAACGATGGCCAAAAGGTGTTTCATCACTCGGTCGAGGACTCTACCAACGGACGACTGACCTTATTCTGGGGCCATGAGCGATCAGGTGTCCTTATCAGCCCAACTGCGCATGGCATTGGTGGCGGCGTTTCCGGGCTATGTGGCGCGCCGATTGCGTGAGCTCGGGGTTGCGGTCGCGGACGAGGTCATGGCGCGATCTGCAGGGAATCTCAGCGAGTCGCTGCGACGACTCGAGGAATCTCCACATGACCTTGGGGAGTCCCCGCTCGAGTTGGTGCGCATCGCCACCGAGCCGGTCACGGCTGCTCTGGTTGCCGCCGGCGTCGACCCGGTAGAGCGAGATGGTCAGGCGGTCGAGCTCCACCCCGATGACCTCTTCGATCTGTATCCAGCGACGTCCCGTGATCTCGGCGAAGAGGTGTGGAGAGTGCATATGCAATGGGGATTGGAGCGAGCCCGCCGGGTGGCCGGGATGGTCCCTGCGGCGTCGCCTGGGGCGAAGCCAGAGGACTCCTCTTTGCGGAATGTGCCCGCAGTCGCGTTGTTCGGGGTCAGTGAACCCAAGCGCAGCGAGTTGGAGCAGCGCATCCGCGATCTTGGTTACCGACCGTTGCTGTGGCGCAACCCTGCTTCACTAGAGGACGGTTTGACCACCAAGCCGGTGCTGGCTCTGGTTGATCTGCGGCATCCAACCGCCAATGATGCGATCTCCCGGCTCAAAGCCGGAGAGGTGAGGGTCCTTGCATTCGGTGACGATGTGACCGACTTCGCCCAAGCAGCGACGATGGCGCTAGGAGCCGAAGAGGTTATGGAGCTAGACCGGGTCGTCGATCTTCTCGGGAGCAGGCTGCCCCGCATCGGCTGAGGGTGTCTTGGTAATGCTGAAGATGGTCAGCCCAGTCAAAACTATCGCAACTCCGATCCACTGACCGGTACCGAGCGACTCGTCGAAGATCATCCCTGCCCAGAGTATGGCCAACATAGGTTGGCCGAGCAGCAACATCGATGTGTCGAGCGCCGGCAGATGGGGCATGGCGCGGGTGAGGATGAGCCAACCCACAACCTGTGAGACCAGCGCCAGCAGCAGCAGCCAACCGTGGAGCGGCCAGGATGGCGTAACGGTGAACTCTGGTTCGATGAGCATGCCGATAGCAAGGGCAACGATCGCCGTACCGACGGTGGCATCGAGCAGCGGCCCAGCCGGGGGAGAGGTGTGCCCTCGACCGGACTCACGCAGCAGCAAGATGAACAACGCATAGAACAGTCCCGCCATTGCGGCCTGCATGGTCCCGAGCCCCGGGTTGTCTCCATACGCGTCAGCACTGCCCGCTCCGGAGATGAGGAAGATGCCCAGCATGATGAGCGGCAGCAGAGCGACCGAGCGCCGCGCCGGCTTCTCGCCCAAGAGCAACCAGGCGAGCAGGGCCACGAATACAACCTGCACGTAGACGATGACCGTGGCGAGCCCCGCGCCGAGTTGGCGGATGGAGGCGTGCCAAAAAGCCAGGTCGAGCGCCAGGAACACTCCGGAAGCGACGGCCAGGATGCGGCTGCGGCGGGGTCGCTCATCACGATCCCGGAGTCTCCAATAGATGAGAACGAGGAAGGGGAGTGCATAGAGGGCGCGAAAGAAGGCGATGGTCATGTCGCTGCCGTCGCCGGCGGCGCGAATCAGGATCGGCGAGAACGAAATGGTCGCAACCCCAGCGGCCGCGAGCAGCCGGTACCTCGATGTTGACATCGGGCGAGGTTAGCCAGCAGGGGCGGGCAGCTGTGTCAGGTCAGATGCAGCAGCAACGCCTTGAACGCATGCATCCGATTCTCCGCCTGATCGAAGATCCGACTGCGGGGATGATCGGCGACCGCGTCGGTGACTTCCTCTCCTCGATGCGCCGGAAGGCAGTGCAGGAAGATGGCATCGTCCTTGGCTTGGTGGAAGAGTGCCTCATTGACCTGGTACGGCATGAAACGTTGCCGGCGTTCGGCAGCCTCGTCTTCTTGACCCATCGAGGCCCAGACATCTGTGTAAACGGCGTCGGCGCCGGTGACGGCCTCGGCCGGATCATTGGTGACGAAGACCTCCGCACCGGCGGTTGCGCCGGCGCGCGCCAAAGCAACGATCTCCGTGCTCGGTTCGTTGCCAGGGGGTGAAGCGACCCGGACTGTGGTGCCCATCATCAGGCCTGCTATCAGCAGCGAATTACACACATTGTTGCCGTCGCCGATGAACGCGACAGTGGCTCCCTGCAGTGGACGGTGCTCGGCCAGCGTTTGTAGGTCGGCCAGCGCCTGGCAAGGGTGTTCGCGATCGCTGAGCAGATTGATGACCGGTGCGGCTGTGACCGCGGCCATTTTCACGAGGTTGTCGTGATCGAACACCCGGAAGGCGAGCACATCGAGATAGCGGTCAAGGACCCGTCCTACGTCTTCGACGGACTCGCGTTTCCCAAGACCAACTTCGTCTTGCTTGAGCACTAGCGGAACCATGCCCAAATCTGCCGCCGCCACCTCGCACGAGACACGGGTACGCGTCGACGGCTTCTCGAAGAACAGCCCGACCCGCTGCCCTGCGCGGCTTCCGGCAACATCCTCACGGTTGGTCTTGACCTCGGCCGCGAGGTCCAGCACGGTCGCCAGTCCCTCATGTCCGAGGTCGGCAACATTCACGAAGTCCATATGCAGCTCCTTGTCGATTGGTGGGGGCTATCGGATCTGATCGACGAACTCGGTGAGAATCGTGTCGAGAGTTGGGTCGCCAATCTCCTGCAGGTCGTAAAAGACCCGCGTGTGCGGTTTGCGGATGTTGACGATACGTGCGAGGTCGATTGGCGTGCCCACGACTACGGCATCGCAGTCGGTGGTGTTGATGGTTGCTTCGAGATCCCGCAACTGTTCCTCGCCGTATCCCATCGCCGGGAGGATGGTTCCGATGTCCGGATAGGTATCGAATGTTTCTCTCAGCTTGCCCACCAGATAGGGGCGAGGGTCGACGAACTCGGTTGCGCCGTACTTCCTGGCGGCAACGACACCGGCACCGATCTTCATACCACCGTGGGTCAGGGTCGGCCCGTCTTCGACCGCCAGCACCCTGCGACCTGCCACCACGCTCGGATCCTCGAGACGCAGCGTCGAGGCGGCATCGATAACACGAGCCTCTGGGTTGACTTTGGCGATGTTGGAGCGCACGGTTTCGATGCCGGCTAGGTCTGCCGAGTCGATCTTGTTGATGATCACCACATCGGCGCGTCGCAGGTTGACCTCTCCCGGGTAGTAGGCCAGCTCGTGCCCGGGTCGGTGGGGGTCAACGACGGTGATCGCAAGATCGGTTCTATAGAACGGGAAGTCGTTATTGCCGCCGTCCCACACGATCACGTCACACCCGTCCGGGTCATTTTCGGCGGCCCGGATGATTGCTTCGTAGTCGGCACCTGCGTAGATCACGTTGCCCCGCACGATGTGGGGCTCGTATTCCTCCATCTCCTCGATGGTGCAGTTGTTCTTCTCGAGGTCGGCTAGCTCTGCGAAGCGCTGCACCTTCTGTGCCGAGATGTCGCCGTAGGGCATCGGGTGCCGGATGGCGACGACCTTCAGCCCTTTCGCCATCAACGTTTCGACGACCTTGCGAGACGTTTGCGACTTGCCGGCGCCGGTACGAACCGCACACACTGCAACAACCGGCTTCACGCTTTGGATTTGCGTGTCCGCCGGGCCGAGAAGAGTGAAAGAAGCCCCGGCGGCCTGGACGATCGCGGAGACGCGCATGACGTGCTGGTATGAGATATCGCTATACGAGAAGGCGCACTCGTCAACGGCCAGGTCCCGGATCAATGCCGGCAGCTCCTCCTCCGGTCGGATCGGAATGCCGTCGGGATACTGCGGTCCTGCCAGTTCTGCCGGGTACGTGCGGTCCTCGATCCCTGGGATCTGCTCGGCTGTGAAGGCGACGACCTCAACGGTGTCATCATCGCGATAGCGGGTGTTGAAGTTGTGGAAGTCGCGCCCTGCGGCTCCGATGATGATCACCCTGCGTTTCGCCATTACCGTCTCCGTTCCGATCGCTGCTGAGAATGTGCGGTCATCAGGACGAGACTAGCGATGTGGGTTGGCGTGCTCGTTGCTTGGGTCAGGTCGTTGTCGTGCCGATGACCCAGATGTAGGTTCTGGCGGTCGGAGTACTGAGGATTCATGGGTAAGGCACGGGCTAGAGCGATCTTGCGCTGCAGCGCGCTACTCCTAGCCGTGGTGGTTGCGTCTCCGGCGATCCCGGCGGCTGCCGAAGAACTCCCGGAGTTCACTGGAAACGAGTTCAATCAGCTGTTCACCGAGGCCGAGCTCCCCAACCTGGCCGGGATTGGGCCGGCGCCGTCGATCACCGGAACGACTTCGGTCGATCAGCGGATCAGAGACATCGGCGAGGGGCGGGGCTACATCCGCCGTCCGCTGGCTGCGGGCTCGCTCGTCAATGTGAGCGGTTTCCCGATGCAACCCGACGCCGCGGCGGCATGGGCGGACCTCAGGGCGGCGGCCAAGGCCGCCGGTCACACGCTGACGCTGGCTTCGGCCTATCGCAATCACTCCACCCAGCGCTATCTGCTACTGCGCAAGCTGTCGTCGTACTCGGACTCCGCCATCGATGCCCGACTGCGGTATGTGGCGCCGCCGGGCTACTCCAAGCACCACACCGGCTATGCCGTTGACATCACTCAGCCTGGCTATGCGATCCACCAGTTCGACGAGTCGCCCGCATATGCCTGGCTTGCGGCCAACAACTACGAGAACGCCAAGCGATTTGGGTGGATCCCAAGCTATCCGCCAGACGCCACCCAGCAAGGACCACGTCCCGAGCCATGGGAGTGGACCTTTGTCGGCGCCGACAACATCTGGTGCTTCGGGTTCGAGCCGACTGACGGAGACAGCTTCTGTGACGACCGCACATCGGTCTTCACGGCCGATATCGAGTGGCTGGTGGGAGCAGGAATAACGTCCGGCTGTAATCAGGCGGGGGACAGGTTCTGTCCTCACCAGCCGGTCAGCCGGGGTCAGCTGGCAGCGTTCCTGCACCGGGCCCTGGGCGACGCAGTCGGCGCCGCCGCCGAGCCGGCGGCATTCACCGACATCGCGGAGAGTGTGTTTGCCGATGACATTGCCTGGCTGTCCGCGACCGGGATCACCCGGGGTTGCAGTGCAGACGAGTTCTGTCCCGAGGATTCGGTCACTCGCGGGCAGCTGGCGGCGTTCCTAGTGCGGGCCATGGGCTACACCGACAACGGCGGGGGAGATCTGTTTGTCGACGATGACGACTCTGTGTTCCAGGCCGACATCGACAAGCTGGCCATCGCCGGCGTGACGGCCGGCTGCAACCCGCCTGCCAATGATGAGTTCTGCCCCGGATCGTTGGTGACCCGGGAGCAGCTGGCGGCGTTCCTGCATCGGGCGCTCGGATAGCTCACTAGGCGTCCGGCAGTTCTACCCTGGGTGTCGGCCAATCGAAAGGGTGGGCAATGTCGGATTTCGAGACTGCAGCAGCCGAGGCTCAGGAGCTTCCGGAGAAGCCCGGGAATGAGGACCTGCTCAAGCTGTATGCGCTCTACAAGCAGGCAACGGTGGGCGACGTCGAGGGGAAACGCCCGGGGATGATGGACTTCGTCGGGCGTGCCAAGTACGACGCCTGGGCGGCACTGGAAGGGACCTCCTCGGATGATGCCAAGCAGGCCTACGTGGATCTGGTCGAGTCGCTGAAGTGACGTCAACGATCCGGCACATCACCATCGACTGCGCAGATCCCTAGCCCCGCGTTCGAGACCGGATTCGGGCGGTGGCCCGGGCGATCGGTTTGCCCGTATTGGCGTCGACCACCTGGGGCAGGATCGCTCTGCCGGTTGTCGAGTCGTAGAGCTCGCCCGGTGCTCCCTCCGGCGTGAAGAACCAGTCGCTGCCGTAGCGCCACAAGGCCGCAACCACTTCCCATGAGGCTTCGCCCTTGGCGGTCAGCCGGTACTCGTGTCGGGGCGGGCTGTCCTGATACCGCTCTCGCACCACCATGCCTTCGCTCTCCAAGCGGCGGAGCCGCTGGGACAGGATGGGGCGGCTGATCCCGAGCCGATCCTGGATCTGATCGAATCTGGAGCGGCCGTAGAGCAGCTCGCGTAGGACCAGCGGAGTCCACCAATCCCCCAGGAGGTCCGTGACCCTGGCTATCGGGCAGGCCTCTTCGTCGAATCGTGTCCGGCGCACTAGTGGCCTTTCCGATGGATTCGGTTGCGATTTCGGCGAGCAATTGTCGGACCTGGCAAGGACGCACAACGAAGGCGCATTGAGCGAAATGCGTCGAGGCGGAGGACACCGCCAGGGGTGACAAGGGCCGCCGAAATCCGAGCATGATCTGTCGGATAGGTCACTAGACAACCACTTCGACCCGCGCCGGGACGTGCTTGTGCCACGGTGTTCCGGCGAGGGGATCCTGGTGACCCAGGTAGGTCAGCTCGTTGGTGGAGACCCCGGTCAGAGCGGCTTCGCCGTCGGCATCCGGGTAGTCGACACCCAGCCCGTTTGGCAACGTTATGTGGCCGGGCTGCACCGTATCGCTGATCTCGACCGCCGTAACCACCGCGCCGCCGGGCGTGATCACACGGACGTTGCTGCCTGCGACGATTCCGAGGGTGGTCGCGTCGGCAGGGCTGATCCGGAGCGCTCCCGATTGGTCCCGCTTGCGCCACTCTGGATCGCGAATGATCGTGTTGGCGGTGAACGAGCGACGCTCACCGGCGGCGAGTATCAACGGGTACTCGTCGCTGGTGAACTCAATCGGCTCGTTGGGAACTGCGGCGAGCAGGTCGAGCATCTCGGGGATGGCGACGTTGAGCTTTCCATCCATCGTTGTGACGCGATCCCATGACTCCTCGGGCTCGCTCCTCGAGAAGACCACACCAGTCCGGGAGGCGAGCACTTCGTCGAACAATGCTTCGCCGAGTAGGGGGCCTTCGCCTTCTATCCCTGAGTTGCTGATGGCCTTGGGGTCACGCATTGCGGCCTGGTGACAGATCCCCCACATCGCTGCAGCCTGGGCTGCGTCACCGGGCAGTGCAGGTCCGAGGGTGGCGTAGAGGATGACCGGGGCCAACCTTCCGAGGAGGGGATCGCCCGAGATCGCAGCGTAGAACTCGCCGGCGAACTCGAGTCGATTGCGCTGCGCCGTTTCCCGCAAGCGTTCGAGTAACTCCTGATCGAGCACACCGAGTTCCCTACAGAGGCGATAGTGGATCTCGGGTTCCGGCAAAGTCCCCGGCAGCGGTTCGAGGAGCGGAGCACGCAACGTGAAGACATTGTCGGGGAACTCGAAGTTGAAGAACGATGCCTCCCACTTCTCGAACTGCGATGCCGCCGGCAGGACGATATCCGCATGTCTGGCGGTTTCCGTCATGGCGACGTCGATCACCACAGAGAACTCGAGCGCGGCCATGGCCTCGCGCCAGCGGGGGCTGTCGGCCAGCGAATGCACCGGGTTGGAGGACTCGATGATCATGGCTTTGTAGGCGCCGGGGGCATCGCTGAGGATCTCCTCCGGGACCACGTTGCATGGCACCAGCCCGGAGATGATCCGAGCGCCGACCACGGGCGACTTGCGGGTGGATCCAGCCTTCGCGGTGGCAAAAGGCACCATCATCACTGGTGTGATCATGGTGCCCTCCTTGGCGAAGTTGCCGGTGAGGATCCACAGCAGCTTCTCGAGGTATGAGTTGAGGGTCGAGTTCGGGGCCATCTGGACGCCCAGGTCCTCGAAGATCGCCACTGTCGACGCCTGCCCGATGCGGCGCGCCGCCGATCGGAGGAGTTGGGGATCAATACCGCAGTTGGTGGCGTATCGATCAAAGTCGACCTCTGCAATGGCAGTCCGTAGTTCGTCGAAGCCGGTGACGTTGGCGGCAACGAAGCGCTCGTCGATCAGGTCCTCTTCGAACAGCACCTTCACCATGGCGGCCAGCGCATAGACATCGGTTCCGGGTTTGACCTGAAGATGGAGGTCGGCGAGGTCGGCGGTCTCGGTGCGGCGGGGGTCGAGGACGATCATCGACCGCTCAGGGTCATTGGCGATCTCCTTGAGGGTGCGTCGGGCGTGGGGGATGCCGTGCGACTGCCACGGGTTCTTGCCGATGAACACCGCAACTTCGGTATTGGCAAAATCACCTCGGGTTGAGGCACCGATGTGGGCATTCACCCAGAACTCGCCGGTCTTCTCCTGGGCGAGTGCGCTGGAGCGGTAGCGGGAGCCGACGGCGGCCCGGGTTGCGGTGCCGTAGACCCCACACAGATGGTTGCCCTGCCCGCCGCCGCCGTAGTAGAAGATCGTTTCCCCGCCGTGGGTCTCTTGCACGGCCTTGAGGCGTACGGCCACCTCGGTGATGGCGGTTTCCCAGTCGACCTCCTCGTACGTCCCATCGGCCGTGCGTCGCATCGGCGAGGTGAGGCGATGCCGGCCGTTCTGATAGTGGTTCAAGCGCAGTGCCTTTTCGCAGGTGTAGCCGCGCGAGGCCTTGTGCTCCTTGTCGCCACGAATGCGAGTGAACTGGCGGTCCTCCAGGCGGATCTCGATGCCACAGTTGCACTCGCACAGAATGCAGACGGTCTTGTGCCACGGCTGGTCCGACATGCTCCCTCTCCCCAGTGAGTTCTACAACAGAACCTACATAGGGAGCGGCCGGCGGTCAACGGATCGGCGAACCTCTGCGCCAAGTCGCGTCCGGCCCCGGCTGCCGGGCGGCGGCGTAGTGTTGGTCGAGAAGACCAGGCACTCGCGTATACCATGGGCAAGAAGTACCTCATGAGTAGAGGCGGCTGAGGGTTGAGCAACTGGACCCGAGTCGGGATCGTCCTAATCGTCCTTGGGGCCCTGATCCTGGTGACAGGCCTCTTGCTGCCGTTGACTGCTGAGCATGACACGCTTGGCAGCATTGAATGCGGTACGGCGTGGTCTGTCGATGTCGAGGCAGTCGCCGAGGAGAGTGCGTGCGAGCAGGCGGTCACCGATCGGCGGACCCTGGTCTACCTGGGCTCGGGCTTTGTCGCCGGCATCGGCTTGATATGCCTCGGCCTTGGCTCGCCACCGTCCGCTGACAGACGCCGAAGGCACCCGTTCTTCTGACCACGGGAGCGGTCGGCCCCAGCCGGTTTTAGCGTCGCAAACCGGAATATGTTCCGGTCTAGGACGCCAAAAGGTTGTTTGGTCGTCATTCCCGCCGTCTGCAGTCATCCTGCAACCGCCATTTGCCACGCTCGCAGTGGCGCCATGAGGAGGAACAGATGCGACGTGTAGTGCTGCCTTTGTTAAGCAGCCTCCGGGAAGGGAGACATCGATGAGACGGAAATGGTTGATACTTGCGACGCTCGCTGCACTGTTGTTGGGCGTGCTCGCAAGTCCGGCGGTAGCGGATGATGATGATGATGACGGCGACGATGAGGACGAGCGAGACAGCCTGATCTGTACCGATTTCGGCGAGATCATCGATGATGTGCCTGGTGTGCCGCCGTTCTACTTCATTGAGAACCAGACCCTTCGGGGAGACGTGGTTGTTCCCAGCGGGGTAGATTGCACCTTCGTGGGATCAACGATCAAGGGTGACCTAATGGTGATGCCGAACGAGTCCCCGGATGGGTACACGGGAGGCTTTTTGGGCGATGGAAGCAAGGTAACCGGTGATGTCACCGTGGGTAGCTCCTCCGTCCTCGTTGTTTTCACACCGCCGTCCGACTGGGGCTACGAAGGTCCCACGAGCATGGTACGAGGAGATGTTGAGTGCGACTCGTGTGGGTTCACGGGGATCTTCTTCTCCAAGGTCCGCGGTGACGTGACGTTGGAAGGGGCGTCCGCCGGCGAGTTCATCGGAAACTCGATTAGGGGAGACATGACTCTCGAGGACAATCAAGGCATCGCTCTCTTTGACAATGTCATCAAGGGTGATCTCGAGTGCGAAGGGAATACGCCGGCACCGATCGGTGGCAACAACAAAGCCGACGAGAAAGAAGGCCAGTGCTCCAACCTATGACGAGCCTGCAAGTCGAATGAAGGTTTGGCCTCGCGAGAGCGGGGCCAAACCTTTACCGTTGGTCCGTTCGTCCGGACTACGAGATCCGCAGAGAGACAGCGCCCCCGGGAGGATTCGAACCTCCGACACCCGGTTTAGGAAACCGGTGCTCTATCCCCTGAGCTACGGGGGCA
>JASJEG010000240.1 GCA_030064765.1 Acidimicrobiia bacterium
ACCCGAGCCCATTCGTGGGCTCGGGTCTTGCTTCGTGACGGGAAGCTTCTTGTTTGCCTGCGTGTGCTGTGGGCGAGGTTTGCGGATGGCCGATTTGCTGTGGGTGTGCCGCGAGGGGGCGAGGGTTCGATTCCCGTCCGCCTCCGCGAGATCGAGAGGGCGCCGCCAACAGTGGCGGCCCCCCGCTCGATGTACAGCCGTTGAATCGAGCTGTGTTTCGGCCTGCGGACTCGGGGAGGTTCGGGGGATCAACGACGCCGGTGGGGGAGGCCGACGGCGCACAAGAGGTGCCGTTCCCGATCACTTTGGCGAAGGCTCGTTCTTGTTCCGCATTGAGTGATCGGCGCTAGACCGTTCAATAGAGGGTGCCAGCGTTTCGACCGGCCCCTGAGGCGAGAGTCACCAGATGACTTCGAGAGCCCAGAGAAGTCCGAGGACCACCAGGACTGCTCCGACGACTTGGTAGAAGCGATGGACCCGTTCACCCCAGAGGATTCTCGAACGGGCGGCAAGGTAGCGGTACACGACGAAATCCGACTCTGTACTGCCCCAGAACACGAACGAGACGCCGATCGCCATCATCACGATTCCCCACAACACGTTCATTGGTACCCTTCCGTCGAATTCCGGGTCAGCGCTGGTTTCGCCGGTCGGCGAGCGACCCTAGCCCAGCTCCCGCCCCTACGAACAAGCCGAGCCACCACCATTGGCCGGTAGCGGCGCCCATGGTCACTCCCAGTGCGGCGCCGATGCCGGCCCCGGCACCGGTCATCGATGTCCTCGCTTTGCTCCTGTGTTCGTTCTTGTCGCTCATCATCCTTGGTTCTTCCTGCTCGATGATTCGGTCGCTGCGCTGTCGGCCTTGGTCTCACTCGGATGAGCGACGCTTCTCGGCGTCTGCCCCGACTCTCCAACCGATGCCGATGAAGATGCCGAGCAATGCGCCTGTCCACCACCACTGGCCGCTGATCGACCCAATCATGCTTCCGGCGATCATGGCGAGTACCACGCCGATGCCGGCACCGGTTCTTGCGTTCATGTCTGTTCCCTTCATGTCGAGTGGTGCTCAGGGGCGGGTCGGGATAATCGCATACATCCGCCAGATCCTCCGACCCGGCACTGCGTTGTGAACAGCGCCGTCGATTCGATGTTGGCGATTACCCAGCGCCCAGAACACTCACCACCCCGCACGTTATGGAGCGCCTCGCGCGTCCGCTATCCGGCAGGGAGGATGGTTTGGTGCGCTGATCGTTGGCGATGGCTGTCATCCTCGGCTTGGTTCTACGGTTGGTTAGTTCCCGGGGTCGGGCTTGGCTCACGAACCGGCTGACGCTCCTTGTGGGGTTGTCTTTCGAATGACTCGCCGGCTGGCCTCGGGGACGGCACTCACCGGTCGGGCGGGAGACTTGGCCGGATCTGCTGGAACCAGATCTGGGTCTCTTGGTCCACCCTCCCGGCAAGTGCGTGCCACCCCTATCCGTCTAGCGAGGAGGGATGGCTATGACCATCGTAGGAACCAACCCCGAGGCGGTGATCGGCGGAGTCGATACCCACGCTGAGGTGCACGTCGCTGCTGTGGTGAACCATGTTGGCGGGGTGCTCGGCGTCGAGTCGTTCACCACCACCCAGAAGGGGTATCGCCAGCTGGTGTCATGGCTGGCGTCGCATGGTGAGCTCACCCTGGTTGGGGTGGAGGGCACCGGCTCGTATGGTGTCGGTGTGGCCCGCTATCTGGCCCGAGCCGGTATCGATGTGGTCGAAGTGGATCGACCCAACCGGCAAGCTCGGCATCGCAAAGGCAAGTCCGATCCGGTCGACGCCGTCGCCGCAGCCCGAGCTGCGCTGTCCGGTCAAGCGTCGGGGTTGCCCAAGACCCGGGACGGGAACGTGGAAGCGATCCGGGTGTTGATGATCGCTCGTCGCTCTGCGATCGATACCCGTATCGAAACCTTGAACCAGCTACGCCATGTCATATTCACCGCATCGCCGCAGATTCGGGCCAAGTTCACCGGGCTCACCGCCATTGGGTTGACCAACAAGGCCGCTGCATTGAAACCCCGCCACAACGACCCCGATCAGGTCCGGCACATCACCCTGGTGACGATCCGCACCCTGGGACGCCGAGTCCAGTATCTCCGCGAGGAGACCAAGAGCATCAATCGGCTGCTGCGACCGCTGATCCGCGCCACCGCACCCGGGCTGCTCGAGGTCTACGGAGTCGGATTCAACACCGCAGCCAAACTCCTAGTCGCGGTCGGGGACAACCCGCAACGGATCCGCTCCGAAGCCGCCTTTGCGCATCTCTGCGGAGTGGCCCCCATCCCCGCGTCGTCGGGCAAAACCGTCCGGCACCGGTTGAACCGAGGCGGCAACCGGCAAGCCAACTCGGCGCTGTTCCACATCGTGCTCACCCGCATGAAACACCACCAACCCACCCGCGACTACGTGGCGCGGCGTCTCAAAGAAGGCAAAACCACAGGCGAGATCGCACGTATCCTGAAACGCTACGTCGCCCGGGAAGTCTTCAAACACCTCCCCAGAACAGCCTGATCTCCTCTGGTCGGGGCCTGACCCGATCGAACCGGCTCACACCCCCAGGGTTGTGTAACGAATGACCTGTCGACCCCGGCCACCCTGACAGAGCCGGACCGGCGCCGGTGTGACCTCCTACGAGCGTGCCCCCACCACCGGTGGGTGGCTCATCCCTGTCGTGTCCACCAAACGCCACCCGGAACACCACCGGCAACCGCCGGCCACCTCAACGCGTCCACATGCCCGCCAGCCGAAACCCCCTTGACATCCATACGAGCTTCACTATGCGCGAGCACAGCTCGCCTCGGTGGTTCGCGTTCTGTCCTGCTAGGCCCACCAAGGCCTGACAAGGTCACTTGACAAGCTCCCGGTCGTGGTGCATGATGGCGTCTGTCAAGTTCACTTTACTAAACGACAAGGAGGCACGACATGCGTGCACGGCTCTTCCCAGGGATGGGTTGGACGATCTCTATCGGCTCGGCGGTTGCGATGCTCACGGGCATCGTCACCACGGAGATCGGTGTTGCGATCGGCGCGATCGGAGTGCTCGCCATCGCACACCACGCCCAGCGCAAGACCTCAGACAGAGGGCGGTCGGCTTGAACGCCACGAGTGACTGGAGCTCAACAGACAACCGCCGCCGAGCCGAACGAATGGTGACGGTGTGGTCACTCGCATGGGCGCTCGCATTCCTGGGTGCCAACCTCGCGATCACACGCGAGTGGATCGAGGGAGGGCTTCTCACCGGGGGTGCGATCGCGCTGGTGGCGGCGCTCTCGGTCGGGTGGGTGCGGTCCTACGGGCTGTTCCTCAGAGCGGCCGACGAACTGATGCGCAAGATCCAACTCGACGCCCTCGCAGTGGCAGTCGGCGGCGGTTTCGTCATCGGCTTCGCACTCATCCTGTTCGAGTCCGCCGGGCTCACGGACGCCCGGGTCGACTACGTCCTCGTGGGAATGGTCGTGGCGTACATCGCCACCGTGGTGCGTGGGCTCACCCGTTTCGGGGGTGGCGAAGGGTGAGGAACCGACTCAAGGTGCTGCGCGCCGAACGGGACTGGACCCAGGGCCAATTGGCCGACCGGGCCGAGGTCTCCCGGCAGACGATCAACGCGATCGAGACCGGCAAGTTCGATCCCAGCCTCCCGCTCGCCTTCACGCTCGCCCGGCTCTTCGGCTTGACGATCGAGGACGTCTTCGACCCCGACTGACCTTTGCTGTGGCACCTGGCAGTGGGAATCGAGCTGTGCTTCTTGCTGCGTGCAGTGATGCGCTGCGTGCGATGACCAAAAAGGGACCCTGTCCCTGTCGCTGTTGCAACGGGGCGGGTACTCTCCAGGCGCCGGTTTGCAAGCTATGCCCGCCAGGATGGCGAGATGACAAGTACCGCATTCGCCTCGGCGTCCGAGGCCGCGATTATCGCTCATGGAGCAGCAGAGAACGGCTCTGTCGTGTCCGCTCTGATAAGTCTCGCTGTCATTAGCGGCTTAGTAGCAGTGGGCGCTTACGGCGTGAGGCGGACGGCGCGGAAGGAAGATGGCGCGACCAAGCAGGACTCACGGGTTTCCAGTGACCAATTGCATGACGCAACTGCCCATGACCAACACACTGACTCAGGCGACGATCGCTTGCGCGGCCACCATCACCACGACCGCGATCACTCCCATGATGACCACGATCACACGCATGGCACCAGTCTCTGGGCGAGGCTGAAGCACATCTACCACCCCCACTCGCACGACTCGGCAGACTCGATCGACTCGGCTCTCGAATCCTCAGCGAGAGGAATCCGCGCAGTGAAGATCTCGCTGGCCGGTCTGATGACGACAGCTCTTCTCCAGCTGGTCATCGTTGTCGCAACAGGGTCAGTCGCCCTCCTGGCCGACACGATCCACAACTTCTCTGACGCTCTCACGTCGATCCCTCTGTGGATTGCGTTCATCCTCGGCCGGCGAGCCGCAACGAGTACTTACACCTTTGGCTTCCGACGGGCGGAAGACCTGTCCGGTTTGTTCATACTCACGGTGATTGCCCTCTCGGCGATTCTGGCGGGCTGGGAGTCGGTGGAACGCCTGATCGAACCTCGGGATGTCAAGAACCTCGGGCTCGTTGCGGCTGCCGGGATCATCGGGTTCATCGGGAACGAGGTAGTGGCCATCTACCGCATTCGCGTCGGGCGCCAGATCGGATCGGCAGCACTGGTCGCTGACGGCCAGCATGCCAGGATCGACGGGCTCACCTCACTGGCTGTCGTCTTGGGTGCGATCGGTGTGGCGGCCGGGTTCCCTGCGGCCGATCCCATCATCGGCCTGGTAATCACCGTGGCCATACTCCTTGTTCTCAGGGACGCTGCGAGACAGGTCATGCGACGGCTGATGGATGGGGTCGACCCCGAGATGACGGCTGAGGTCGAGTCGATCGCACGTCAGACATCCGGAGTCCTGGACGTATCCGAGGTCAGGCTCAGATGGATCGGCCACCGAATGCACGCATCCCTGATCATCGAAGTGGCCGAGACGATTTCGGTCGTCGAAGGACACAACGTGGCCGGTGAGGTGCGAGATGCGATCTTCGGGAGGTTCGCCAAGCTTGACGACATGATGATCCAAGTCAACCCGAACGGGGTGCCCGCCAACTCCGGGTCACCGCTCAACGCGAACCACAAAGGAGATGAGGGCGCCTCGGCTCGGGCCCATCAAACCAGTACTCACCCATAGCGAGATCGAGCACTCGCTGTCACAGCGAACCGGCAATACCGAATGGCCGCTGTTCGGCGACAGCCATGGTGACGCTGAGGTCGTCGGCGCACCAACATTGCCGCCATGCGTGGGGCGCTGCCCTCTTACCGAGGACCTCTTCGACGGTGCTGAGT
>JASJEG010000241.1 GCA_030064765.1 Acidimicrobiia bacterium
GATCAAGTAGTCGACTTCATACTGGACGCAGTCCACTTCGTCGCCGACCAAGGTTGGCGGCTGCTGCCGCACTACCGGTTCGACCCTGAGACCGCCCTGTGGCGCCACCGCCGACCGATCGCGGAGCCGCCGCTGAGCCTGCACGACATCGACTACTCCGAGGGCGCGATGGACTACCGCCATCGTCCTCATCTGCACTCCGATGACGATCTGGCCGGCTATCTCGACGAGGCCAAAGCAATCCTTGCCGACCTGGCCGTGGCCGATCCTCCCGAGCCACTTGGTGCTCCACTGGTCACCCCCGACTTCGAGCACCTCCGCTGGTTCCCCCTACCCGACGAACTCCTCGAAGCTTCTCAGGGGTCCGATGGCTGATAGCCGCCAAGTGCCGGATTGGTTCTATCGGGCCATGGCGACGCCGTATGACGAGACCATCATCGATGTCGACGGTGTCCCGATCCATTACCTCGAGTGGGGCGATCGCACTCAACCGGGCCTAGTACTTGTGCATGGTGGCGCCGCCCATGCCCATTGGTGGACCTTCCTCGCACCGATGTTCGCCGAGAACTGGCATGTAGTTGCACTCGACCTGTCCGGCCATGGTGACAGCGGCCGTCGTACGGATTACTCGCATCAAGCCTGGGCTTGCGAGGTGATGGCGGTTGCCGACAATGCTGGCTTTCCCGGGCCTCCCGTTCTCGTCGGCCACAGCCTGGGCGGGATGGTCACCATCCAAACCGCTTCCGATCACGGCGACCGACTCCGGGGTGCAGTGATTGTCGATACGCCGGTGCGCCGTCCCGATCCGGAGTCTGAGGAGGGCGCAAGAGGCCGGGCCTTTCGCAAGCCCGGGGTCTATCAGGATTTGGAGACCGCCCTCGGTCACTTCCGGCTCATTCCGCCACAGCCTTGTGAACACCACTTCCTCGTCGATCACGTCGCCCGCAACTCGCTGCACGAGACCAACGCGGGTTGGACGTGGAAGTTCGATCCAGCGCTCTTCAAGCACACTCTGGTGTCGCTCCGTGACCAGCTTGCCAGCGTCAAATGCCGTGTTGCTCTCTTCCGCGGCGAGCATTCTGTGACGGTTCCTCCCGATACCGCCGACTACATGTACGAACTGATGGATCGCAACGCCCCGGTGGTGACGATTCCCGAGGCCCATCACCATCTCATCCTCGATCAACCACTTGCGTTTGTCGCGGCGCTGCGGACGTTGCTCGCCGACTGGGACCACTCGATCCCCCGGAAGAAGGACTAGAGCGTCACGGACACCCGTCTGGTGTGCTTAGGTTGTGTCCGACAGCATCCGATATCCTGTAGTTGCACCGCCGTCTGAGGACTTCATGGACCGATATCGCACCCCGACAGTCAGCCTTGCCGAGGCGTATCACGTCGCGCAGCGTTGGCTGACCTTCTTGGGTGCGGTGCCGGAGAAGATCACCGAACCAGCGGACGGGATCATCGAGTTGCGCAGCGCCGGGTTGGTGACCCGAATCAAGTTCGATCGGGTGGCAATCGCACCATCGGCGATTCTCGCCATGCTCAAGGCCACCGACGGTGAGCCGGTGCGCCGCTTGCTCTTCTCCGTGACGGGTTTCACCGATGGCGCCAAATCGCTGGGGGAGAGCCGTGGATTCGGTCTGTTCGATATCGACGCCATTGGCGACGTTCATCCGCACACGACATACGCCAGAAGCCTCATACCAAGCGAACCGCTCGAACCCGCCTTCCTGCACACTCCAACGTCCGATGACGAGCAATCTGAAATCCCTGTCCATCCGTTCGGGCCGCCCGACGAGAGTGCCGATACAGAATGGACCGACTGCCCGCGCTGCGGCGTAACCCAGCACCACTCGGTGGACGTCTGTGTTAGCTGTGGCGCCGACATGACGGAACGGGGCCGGGTCGTGGCTCCATCGGTACCGACGGGACGCAGCCCGGTTGTCACTCAACGCCAGGTGGCATCCGCTACGCCGCCCCCTACAGCCGTGCCGCGAGCCCCTGCCGGCGGCCCGCGCCTTCGCTGTCGCACCTGTGGCAGCCACGACATCGAACTGCAACACGGCTGACTCTTTCGCAGCTCTGGCGTATCTCAGACCCCCATACGGGGCTCATCTACGCCAGACGGCACCGGAATCGGGCCGGTTGGCCGCTGTTGGCGGGGCTGAAGGCGATCTAGCGTCAAGGGGTCGCGTTCACGAGGAGTGCTCATGGCTCTCGCCCAAGATGCCGGACCCACTGATGTTCCCCTACTTCACGAAACCATCGGGGAGAACCTCGCCAAGGCCACCGCAAAGTATCCGGAGGAAGAGGCGTTGGTGGTTCCTTACCAGGGCGTGCGTCTCACCTATGTCGAATTCGCTGCCGAGGTCGACAGGGTGGCCCGGGGCCTCTTGGCACTCGGAGTGGAGCCGGGGGATCGGGTCGGAATCTGGAGCCCGAACAACGCCGAATGGGTGTTGACTCAATACGCCACGGCGCGCATCGGTGCGATTCTCGTGAACATCAACCCGGCCTACCGCACCAGCGAACTCGAGTACGCCCTCAACCAGTCGGGATGCCGCTTTCTGATCTCTGCGCCCGAGTTCCTGACCAGTGATTACCGCAGGATGATTGCGGAAGTAGCACCCCAGGTGCCCTCGCTCGAGCGCACGATCTTCCTGGACTCCGCCGATTGGGACCAACTGATCGCTGGAGCCGAACAGGTCACCCAGGAACGGCTCGAGCAGGTGGCGGCCGGACTCGGCGCCGACGACCCCATCAACATCCAGTACACATCAGGGACGACGGGTTTCCCCAAAGGGGCCACACTGAGCCACGTCAACATCCTCAACAACGGCTTCTTCGTCGGAGAGATGTGCCGCTACACCGCCGCAGATCGGGTGTGTATCCCCGTGCCGTTCTATCACTGCTTCGGCATGGTGCTGGGCAACCTTGCCTGTACAACACACGGCGCGACGATCGTGGTGCCGGGGGCTCGATTCCTGCCCGAGGCCGTGCTGGAAACGGTCAGTGCCGAGCACTGCACCAGCCTCTACGGCGTGCCCACCATGTTCATCGCCGCGCTGGAGCATCCCGACGTGGACACCTACGACTTGTCGTCGTTGCGTACTGGAATTATGGCCGGATCGCCCTGCCCGGTCGAGGTGATGAAGCGGGTGATCTCGGACTTTCACATGACCGAGGTGACGATTGCCTACGGCATGACCGAGACGTCACCGGTGTCGACGCAGACGGCTCCGGACGACGATATCGAGCGTCGAGTGTCCACGGTGGGTCGGATCCATCCTCACGTCGAAGTGAAGATCACCGACCCCGAGAGCGGCCGCACCCTGGAACGGGGCGAGTCAGGCGAGCTGTGCACACGGGGCTACTCGGTGATGCTCGGGTACTGGAATGACCCAGCGCGTACCGCTGAGGCCGTTGACGCCGACGGCTGGATGCACACCGGAGACCTGGCAACGATGGACGGCGAGGGCTACGTCAACATCGTCGGTCGGATCAAGGACATGATCATCCGCGGTGGCGAGAACGTCTATCCCCGGGAGATAGAGGAGTTCCTCTACACCCATCCGGATGTTGTCGATGCCCAGGTCATCGGCGTCCCCGACGTCAAGTTCGGCGAGGAGATCATGGCCTGGGTGATGCTCCGGGAGGGGTCCGACCTGACCGCCGAGGGTCTGACGGACTACTGCAAAGGCAAGATCGCCCACTTCAAGGTGCCGCGCTACATCAGGTTCGTCGGCGAGTTCCCGATGACAGTCACCGGCAAGGTGCAGAAGTTCCGGATGCGGGAAATGGCGATCGACGACCTCGGTCTGCACGACGCTGCCGGGATTGAAAGCGCCTGACCTGCAGTCTGACGACCCGAGGCTACGCGCTGCCGATTTCGTCGCCCATTGTGAGAAGATTCCGCCGTCTACCGAGGGAGTGTCATGCCGCATCGCAGCATCATCGAACCGTTCCGTATCAAGAGCGTGCAGGCGATAGACCTTCCTACCGTCGAGGAACGCGAGACCGCGTTGCGGCGTGCCGGATACAACCTGTTCGGGCTTCATGCCGACGAGGTGATCATCGACCTGCTCACCGATAGCGGAACCGGTGCCATGTCGGCGAAGCAGTGGGCCGGAATGATGATCGGCGATGAGTCCTACGCCGGCGCTCGCTCCTTCTTCCGCTTCGAGAAGACCGTGCGTGAACTCACCGGCTACACCGAAGTAATCCCTACCCACCAGGGCCGGGCGGCCGAGCGGATTCTCTTCGCCAATGCCGTGGGCGAGGGCGATGTTGTTCCCTCCAACACGCATTTCGACACCACCCGCGCCAACGTCGAGTACCAAGGGGCCGAGGCGAGGGATCTGGTCATTGCCGCCGGTATCGATCCGGCGACGCTCCTGCCGTTCAAGGGGAACATCGACATCGACGCCTTGCGAGCCACCATCGAAGAGGTTGGGGTGGATCGGGTTCCGCTGGTGATGGTGACAGTCACCAATAACTCAGGGGGTGGTCAACCGGTCTCCATGCACAATCTGCGGGAAGCACGGGCGGTGTGTGACGAGTACGACTTGCCGCTCATCCTCGATGCCTGTCGCTTCGCTGAGAACGCTTGGTTCATCAAGCTGCGGGAGGAGGGTTACGCAGACAAGACGCCACGGGAGATCGCCCAGGAGATGTTCAGCCTGGCCGACGGGTGCACCATGTCTGCCAAGAAGGACGGTTTGGCCAACATCGGTGGCTTCCTTGCGCTGAACGACGGTGAGCTTGCCGCAAGCTGCCGCAACCTCCTCATCCTCACTGAGGGGTTTCCGACATACGGCGGCCTGGCCGGTTATGACCTGGAAGCGATTGCAGTGGGTCTCAAAGAGGTCCTGGACGAGAACTATCTGCGGTATCGAATCCGCTCGACCGAGTACCTCGCCGAGAAGGTATACAACGCTGGGGTACCCATCGTGCGGCCGGCAGGAGGCCATGCCGTCTATCTCGACGCAAAAGCACTTCTGCCCCATCTCCCACCAGAGCAGTACCCCGCCCAAGCACTGGCCGTCGAGCTCTATCGCAACGGTGGTGTGCGGGGAGTTGAAATCGGTTCGGTCATGTTCGGCAAGCCCCAACCCGACGGGTCCGAGATCCCGGCCGCAATGGAGCTGGTCAGGCTGGCCATACCCCGCCGGACCTACACACAGAGCCATGTGGACTTTGTGGCGGAGGTCGTGATCGACGTTGCGATGGGAGCTGGGGACATCGGTGGATATCGGATCATCGAACAGGCCCCCTGGTTGAGACACTTCACTGCGCGGTTCGAGCCGGTCTAGCCGCCTGCAGTTTGGCGAAGACAAACTGCCAACGTGCTTGGCTTGGCCAAGCACGCCTTCACAGCGAAGTTCGAGCCGGTTTAGC
>JASJEG010000239.1 GCA_030064765.1 Acidimicrobiia bacterium
CCCAGCCTCTAGCTATCGAAGCGGAGGTGCCCAATCGGGTGCCTCCGCCTTCGATCTGGTGGGCGCTACTGGGATCGAACCCTCGCCCCCGCCGGGCAACACCACAGCAAATCGGCCAGCAACGGCGGGCAGGGCAGAGACCCGCAGGCAGGAAGACAGATCGATCCCAGCCTCTAGCTATCGAAGCGGAGGTGCCCAATCGGGTGCCTCCGCCTTCGATCTGGTGGGCGCTACTGGGATCGAACCAGTGACCTCTGCCGTGTGAAGGCAGCGCTCTCCCGCTGAGCTAAGCGCCCAAGATTGGCTTGGGTTTGCCAGGAACGGCTCGGAGTGTAGCAATACCGGCTTACCATCCGACCATGGACCGAGTCGAGTTCGAAGCAGTCGTGGACGAGGTGCTCGCCGAGCTACCGGAATGGGTCATCGAGCGCATCGACAACCTCCATGTGGTCGTGGAGGAGCGGCCCAGCCGCGCCCAGCTCGAAGCGCACGGCAATCTGCTCGGCCTCTACGAAGGTGTCATGCTCGCCGACCGCGGTGAGCACTACTTCGGCGCAATGCCCGACAAGATCACCATCTTTCGCCAAGCGCATCTCGCCATGCGGCTCCCACCGGCTCGGCTACGCCGCCAGATCCGGCGCACGGTTCTCCACGAGATTGGCCACCATCTCGGCATCGACGATGAGCGCCTCCACGAGATCGGCTGGGGCTGACAAAACCCCTCACCAGGCCATGCAGCTTGCCGACATTATTGGTATGGCCGGAAAGCCCCACACAGACCAGGTGCGCGATCCGTATCGGCGCTGCGAGATGCAGCGCTGCAGGCACGACCTCGCCCCTGGCCTCACCATCACAGAACTGCTCGACTCGTCGAGCCGACCGCCGGGACGGCCACTGGAAAGTACTCGTCCCCCGCGCTCACGTCCCTAGCGAGTAGTTCCGCGGAACTCTTCGCAGCGCTAGCGTGTCCTAGCGACGAACACGCTCGATCTTGGAGGGTTCAGTGGACGATCTAATCAAGATGATCCAGGAGAAGACGGGCCTACCGGTGGACAAGGCCCAGGACGTCATCGAAACCGTTGTCGGCTTCATCGCCGACAAGCTCCCCGGCCCGATTGGTGATCAGGTCAAGGGCTTCCTCGGCGAAGAGGGAGGCGGAGGCTCCGGTGGGGGTGACGAGGGCGGCGGTCTCATGGACCAAGCCAAGGATGCTCTCGGCGGACTCGGCGGACTTCTCGGCGGCGACAAGTAGCACCACTCAACACCAAGTAGGAAGCCCGGGCGAGCTCCCGGGCTTTCTGCTTTCTCAGCAACATCCGGCCGCCGGCGCTTCTACACTCTCGGTATGGGAGGGAACAACAACACCGGCGTTCCGCTCGTTGACGAACCCGGCTGGCCGAAGCAGCCCGGCCCCTATCTCGTCTTGCTCGAGACGAGCGGGCCCTTGGAGCGTCGGCTACTCAACTCGTGGATCCAACGCCACAAGCCTTCGGAGACCCAAGCCGGCGTTGTCCAAGTAGCGTATCTTCCAACTACGCGACGCCGCCGGCGCCGCCGCCGGCTCGACCCTCGCATCGAGGCCTTCCTCCACGCCGGCGCCAACCCGCTCCTGATCCCTTTGCGAATCTCCTGGCTGCCGGAGAAGCGCGGCGATCGCCGAACCGTGGGCTGGCGTGAGTTGCTCACCCTGGGCGACCCGCGCGACCCGGATCCAGTTCGCCAGTACGCCATCTATCAGTTCCGGCCGGAGCGGTGCCGCATCGTCATCGGCGAGCCGGCGCGCGCCGAAACGATCCGCGATGAATGGGATGATCCCGACGGCACGGGCCGCACCTCCGGAACCAGCCTGGTGGAGTTCGCCGCGCAACGCGCCTGGGTCCAGTTGGAGCAGGCCGAGCGAAAGCTCCGCGGCAGCCGCTACAAGGTCCCCAAATTCCCCAAGGAGACCCTGGTGGAGTCCCCCGTCTTCACCAGAGGTGTGGCTGAGCTTGCTCACACCGCCGACACGTCATACACCGCAATGGCCGGCAAGACCCGCCGCTACGCCAAGGAGATCGCGGCAACGCACAGCCCCTATGTCATCGATCTGGTCACCGGAGCCATACGCTGGCTGGTCGACAAGGCCTATACCGGGCTCGACTACGACGAAGAAGAGCTTGCGGCCCTTTACGCCATCGGACAGAACCACCCTTTGGTGTTTCTCCCGTCTCACAAATCGAACTTCGATCACCTAGTGCTGCAGTACGTCCTGTACCAGAACGGACTCCCGCCAAACCACACTGCGGGCGGGATCAACATGAACTTCTTCCCGATCGGGCCGATCCTCCGTCGCAGCGGTGTGTTCTTCATCCGGCGGGAGTTCCGCGACAACGAGCCGTACAAGTTCGTGCTGCGCCGCTATGTCGATTATCTCCTCGAGAAGCGCTTCCCGATGGAGTGGTACATAGAGGGAGGTCGTTCCCGCTCCGGCAAGCTGCGCGCCCCCCGACTGGGGATGCTTGCCTATGTAGTCGACTCCTACGTGCGCGGATCGGCCGACGACATCGTCCTGATCCCGGTGTCGATCGCCTACGACCAGATTCAGGATGTCGGCTCGTATGCGAGAGAACAGGCCGGGGGGGCCAAGGAGCGGGAGTCGTTCCGCTGGCTGGTCACGAGTGTCCGCGGCGTTCGCCGCAAGGCTGGTGCCATCCACCTCCGGTTCGGGGCGCCGATCTCGGTGAAGGGATTCCTGGCACTACAAGACGACCTCCCCGACGATCCCGACGACACCCGCAACCCAGCGATCCCCAAACTGGCATTCGAGGTTGCGGTTCGGCTGAACGAAGTGACGCCGATCACCCCCACCTCGCTCGTGGCGCTGGCTCTGCTCAGCGCTGACGAACGCAGCCTCAGCGTCGCAGAAACCGTCGAGATGCTGGCCCCGTACCTCGACTTTGTCACTCGGCGCGACCTACCAACCTCCGAGAAGCTCGGTCTCGACCAACCCGCCAAGGTCGAGGAAATTCTCTCTGAGCTCGGGTCGCACGGAGTGGTGGAGAGTTTCGATGGCAAGACTGCGACCGTCTACCGCATCCGGCAAGATCAACATCTGGCAGCGGCTTACTACCGCAACACCATCATTCACTTCTTCATCAACCGGGCGATCACCGAGATGGCGCTGATTCACCTTGCGGACACCGGCGTAAACGCCAAGATCCGCAGGAATATCAGGGAAGAAACCAAGCGGATTCGCGATCTGCTCAAATTCGAGTTCTTCTTCAGCGCCACCGACGAGTTCAACCAAGAGATCCGGCGCGAACTCGACGACCACGACGTCGATCTGAAGCAGCATCTCGAGGATGGCGATGTCGCCGCGATCCTCGACCGTTTCCGTCCCTTTGTCTCTCCGGCTCTGTTGCGACCCTTCTTTGAGGCATACCGTGTCGTCGCGGATCTCCTCGAGGAGAACGCCTACCAAACCGGCCTCGATAAGGATCAGATACGGCGCGAGGCGCTTCTGCTCGGCAAGCAATACGTCTTGCAAGGTCTCGTAGGCA
Source organism: Acidimicrobiia bacterium (assembly GCA_030064765.1). Classification (GTDB taxonomy): domain Bacteria; phylum Actinomycetota; class Acidimicrobiia; order Spongiisociales; family UBA5794; genus JAAETI01. The sequence continues at coordinate 3,540 of JASJEG010000239.1, forward strand.
AAGCCGAGTCGGTTTCGAGGGTTCTCTTCGAGTCGGCGATCAGCCTCGCCGACAACCGTGGCCTGTTCACCGACGGCCCGACCACGATCGAAGACCGCCAGGCGTTTGCCGCAGAGCTGCGCGATGCGGTGCACCACCTCGAGATGTTGGCAACGTTGCAGCAACGGAGCGGCTAGCACCCTCGACCACCCGAATGACTACCCAATCTTATCCACAAGTGACTAGTCAATTCGCGCGTCAAGAAACTAGTTGACTTCCTATGGTGGTCACCTTTACACTCTCTGTAGCTGGAAGAGCGTGCTGGACTCAACTAGAGGTAGAGAAGTGTCGGGCAATGGGGCAACAGTCGACTTCCCCGTAGTGGAAAAGGGTTACGACCCGTCCAAAGTCGACGAGTTCGTCGCCACCCAGATGCTTCAGCTCCGGGAACAGGTCGACGCAGCCGCAGCCCGCATCGTGGCGCTCGAGGACGAACTCCAAGCCGCCAAAGAGCGTGAAGATGCGATCCACCTCACAATGATGGCTGCCACCAAGGCCCGCGACGAGCTGCTCGACAAGGCGAAGAAGGACGCTGAGGAGATCGTTGCCGACGCTCGCAGGGTCGCCTTCGTCCTCATGACCGAAAGCCGCAACGACGCAGACCGCTCCATCGCCGAAAGCAAAGTACTGGTCGACGTCGCCCGCACCGAGGCGCTGAACGTCGTGAGCGCAGCTGAAGACGAGACCACACGCCTGGTCGCCGAACGCCAAGAGCTCCTCGCCAAGCTACAGGCTGAATATGAGGTCGAGAGCGCAATGCTGATCGATCGCATCAACACTTTGCGCTCGATCTCCGATGACCTCACCGCCCAAGCCGCCGCTCCACCCGATACCTCCCAAGCTCCCCCCTCCCCCAACGAGGGGCGAACCGCAGACGCACCGCAGGCCGGGAACACGCCCGACCACGAAGCCGACGACGATGCGCCAATCGCCGACCGGATTCGTGGATCGTTCTCAGGCCGCCGCTCGGCCAAACTCCCGCGGCTCGGCGAAGAAGCCGGCCGCAGCGCCCTAGCCGCAGCAACTGCGATGCGAGCTCATCTCAACCGTGAGCAAGACGAGTCCGCACCCGCGGGCGACGACGATCTTGCGGTTCGAACTGCCTGAGGGAGTGACGCCAGCGGCCCGCACGCGCCTGGCTACTCACACGCAACTCCCTTAGGCCGAGTGGGCGCCCCGCGAGGGGCGCCCACCTCGGTTGGGGTCGTGGCGCGCTACGAACCCTCACTTGGGAGGGTCGCCGGTGTTCAGTCAGTTGCCGGCTTAGGCGAAGAAGGGGTTCTCCCCGGCGGCGTGATCGGTTACGTCGACCACTTCGAGGATCTCTGGGACGTGGTGCTTGATCGAAGACTCGATGCCCTGCCGCAGCGTCATTGCCGCCAATCCGCAACCTTGACAGCCCCCACCGAGTTCGACGAGGGCACGGTCTCCTTCGATGCCGGCCAGAGTCACGAATCCGCCGTGGGCCGCAATCGCAGGGTTGATGTACAACTCGATGAGCTGCTGCACACGCTCTTCAATCGACCCGTCCAGTTCGATTTCGCCCTCTGTGATGGGCGGGGTCGCCGGGTTGGGATTGCGCAATACAAGACCGGGGGATTCAGGGTCGCCGGCAAGGTCGAGCACCGACCCCCGCAGGTTGTCGAGACTCTCAGTTGGGATTGCCACCGGCAACTCGCCGTGCTGTTCCACGTGGTCATCTTCTGTCACATCTGAACCGCGCAGAAAGGCGGTCTCGTACATGAAGCCGTTGGCCCCGACACCGGCGATCCGCAAGCCCAGGTGCA
>JASJEG010000042.1 GCA_030064765.1 Acidimicrobiia bacterium
CAGCCTCGCTGTGGTGGGCGGTCGGCTTACCGAGGAGTTCGCGCAAGTCGTCGACGGTCACCTCGACCGGTGGGGTTGCGTCCTCGGCTGCAATCGATGTCGCCACCTTCCTGATGAGTTTGCCCAGCATTCGCTCGAGGTTACGAACCCCGGCCTCGCGCGTGTAGTCGTCCACGATGCGATGGATGGCTTCACTGCCCACGATCACCTCGTGCGCCTCGAGACCAGACCTGTCGATGACACGGGGGAGTAGATGCGACTCAGCAATCGCTGCCTTCTCGTCCTGGGTGTAGCCGTCGAGGTGGATGACCTCAGTGCGGTCGAGTAGCGGCGCAGGGATGGTCTCGAGGACGTTGGCGGTCGCCACGAACATCACGTCCGACAGATCGAGGTCAAACTCGAGATAGTTGTCACGGAACGTGTGGTTCTGCTCAGGGTCTAGGACCTCCAATAGGGCCGATGAAGGATCGCCCCGCCAATCGCCGCCTACCTTGTCCATCTCGTCGAGGAGAAAAACGGGATTCAGCGACTGCGCCTCGATCATCGCCCGCGCGATGCGTCCAGGACGGGCGCCAACGTAGGTGCGGCGATGGCCACGAATCTCCGCCTCGTCACGCAGCCCTCCGAGGGCAACCCGAACAAACTCCCGGCCGAGGGCACGGGCCACAGATTCGCCAAGGGAGGTCTTGCCGACTCCCGGCGGGCCTGCGAGGAGCAAGATGGTGCCGGCGCCTCGTTTCCCGGCTTCGTCGTGCTCGCGCTCCTTACGAAGCTTGCGCACAGCAAGATGCTCGATCACTCGATCCTTCACGTCTTCCAGGCCGGTGTGGTCGGCATCGAGGACGGCGCGGGCTTCACCTAGATGGAGATTGTCTTCCGTTGTCTTCCCCCAGGGGAGTTCGAACGTGGTGTCGAGCCAGGTCCGGATCCAGGAGTGCTCAGGGCTCTGCTCGCTCATACGATCGAGCCGATCGAGCTCTCGCCTCACGGCTTCCGCAACGGCCTCGGGAAGAGGGGTTTCCTCGAGGAGGCGCCGATAGTCGCCGGATGCCGCGTCGCTGTCCTCGCCGAGTTCCTTGCGGATGGCCTCCATCTGCTGACGCAGCACGAAATCGCGCTGGTTCTTGTCGATTCGCTCGGCCGCTTCGTCCCGCACTTTCTGGCGGAGCGTCATTCCCGCCAGGACCTCGTTCATCCACTCGAGCGCCAGGTCCAATCGGTCGTCGATGTCGATGGTCTCGAGTAGCCGGCTCTTCTGCCCTAGCTCCAGGTCGGGGGAGTAGACCAACAAGTCGGCAAGGTGAGCGGGGTTGTCAGTGGACAGGATCCGGTCGGCCATGGCGCGAATACCCCGCTGGTCGAGAATCTCCTCGAGTACGGCACGCAACTCGGCCGCCTTGGCCCGCGTCGCTGCAGAGAACACCGAGGGCTCCTCGATGAGGTCGGTCTCCACCCAGAGAACGTTGTTACCAGCGGATTGCCCGACACCGATCCGTGCCCGGGCAATCCCATTGATGATGGCGGTGTCGCCACCCTGAGCGGAGACCTCCTGAATCTCGGCCACGGTCCCGACGCTGGAGTAGTCGCCGTCGATCTGGGGAATCAGGATGAGGCGACCGTTGGTGGATTCAGCAGCGGCTATCGCACGCCGTGCCACGTCGGTTTCGATCGAAACGGTTATGACCATGTTGGGAAACACAATGCCGTTGCGGAGCGGGAGGACTGGGAGGTTGGTTGTTGTGAGGTCGGACATTCGGACCCTTTCTCTGTCACAAGGGGAACACGCCAGGGAGATTCTTATTCCGTAAGTCAGCAAATCTTACAACGAGCCACTCAGGTTTAATGACGGTCCCGTGTGGCTCATGCTGAAAGGCGGCGGCCACCGATGCGCGTTCTAGTTTCAACGTGAATCGACGCTGTGCTACAAAGAGCCCATGGAGCACTCGATGTCGGGGCGGATTTGTCTGATCACGGGTGTCACCGGCATGGCCGGGGCTACCGCCTGGAAGCTGAGTCAACTCGGGGCGAAGGTCCATGTCGTGGCTCGCAAAGTCACCGATCTGGAGAACATCGCCACCCAAATGGCAGCTGCCGGTCTGCAGCCAACCTGGTCGCAAGCCGATCTGAGCGACGAGACAGCCACGGAGGCCGCAGTTGCGAGCTGTGTCGCCCAGCACGGGCGGATTGATGCGCTCTTTGCTGTAGCGGGAGGTAGCGCCCGCAAACACGGCGACGGTCCGGTGGAGCAAGCGTCACTAGAGGGCTTTCGGGCGGCGTGGGAGCTCAACGCCATCCCGACGTTCCTGGCTGTGCGTGAGGTTGTACGAGTGATGCTCGGTCAGGAACCCGATCCAAATGGAAATCGCGGATCCATCCTGCTGATGTCGAGTGTTCTCGCCTCGAGTCCCGCGTCGCTGTTCGCTACCCACGGCTATGCCGCCACCAAAGGAGGGATCAACTCGCTCACGCGTGCGATGGCGTCCCATCTCGCCGGCGACGGCATCCGAGTGAATGCCGTTGCCCCCGGGTTGGTGGCCACCCCGATGTCGCAGCGTGCCCAAGACGACCCCGACAGCCTTGCCTATGCGGCACGCAAGCAACCATTGGCTGGTGGCCTGATACCGGCTGCCGCCGCTGCGAACCTGGCGGCGTTTCTGTTGTCACCGGATGCGGCATACATCACAGGACAAGTCATCGATCTCGACGGTGGCTGGTCGGTGACGGAGGCGCCATGAGCAGGGTGTGGCCCCCGCCGATACCGACCGGTGGTATCAGGGTGGACAGTGCTCGCGACTATCTCGACGTTGGGGCGTTAGCGGTTGGACTCGGAGGTTGGCTGACCGGGACCGTCGACCACGAATTGATCCGCTCGAGGGCGAGTCGCCTTCGGGAGGTGTGAGCCTAGGCTGCAGCTACGGCGTCGGCCGCTGCCAGGGCGGCCCCGATTGCTCCGGCTTCAGACCCGAGCTCAGCCCGCACAATTTCGATCTGGTCGTGGGAGACCAGCGTGACGTGATCTCTCACCGAAGCGCGTATCGGATCCAGGATCGCGTCCCCAGCAGCGGCAATGCCGCCTCCGATCACGATTCGATCTGGGCCGAGGAACGTAACAACATTGGCCAGTGCGATGCCGAGGTACTTGCCGGCAGTGGCTACCGCCTTGGCGCACCTTTCGTCCCCGGCAGCTAGGCCTGCGAACACCTGCTCGACTTCCGGTCTTCCGGCCATGGCCGCCAACCGATCGGATCGAGCGACGCCTTCAGCACACCCGTAGTTGCCACAGCCGCAAACGGGTCCGTCGGGAATCACCGTCTGATGTGCGATCTCGCCGGCGATGCCGGTAGATCCGGTGAAGAGCCTGCCGTCGATCATGATGCCGCCGCCAACGCCGGTGCCAAGAGTCATGCAAACAACGATCGGGGCGCCCTTCCCTGCACCCATGCGCCCTTCTGCCAGTGTGAACGCCCGTGCGTCGTTGATGAGAGTCGCCGGCATCTCGAGCCCACCGTCGAGGATGTCCTGCAGTGGAACACCACGCCACTGGCCGGGCAGGTTCGTGAAGATCTCAACTACGCCGTTCTGGTCGAATAGCCCGGGCGTGCCCATCCCCAATCCGCGGAATGGCCCCCGGCTCTGGTGCATTTCGTTGAATGTGACTGTCATCCGGTCCAACACCGCACGGTGACCTTCGTCGCCACGGGTTGGAATGCTTCCCGACCACTCCACGGCAGGATCGCCGTCAGCCGGAATCGCCAACACGACCATCTTGGTGTTGGTTGCCCCGAGGTCCACGCCGAGATAGCGATTGACGGTCATGTGAAGTTTCCTCCCTGATCGCGATACATCATGACGTCGAACACGTAACGATCTGCGGCATAGCGAGTCTCAGTGTGCTCGAGTGGAGTCCCTTCGAGGTCGAAGATCACGCGGCGCTCACAAAGAACTACGCCGCTGTCGTCGAGTTCGAGCAGTTGCCGTTCGCTCCCTGTTGCAGGTCGAGCGTGCACCTGGGCGGTTGCCTTGCTGGGCGTCAGGCCCATGCTTTCGAAGGCGACGTGGAGCGAACCGGTCCCGAGAAAGTCGACGACTTCAGCGCAGATTGGTGCGAGCACTGCGCGCTCGATTGCCATAGGAACGTCATCGGCCAATCGCAGCCTCTCCAAGACTGCGACCTCGGTTCCCGGGTCGAGGCCGAGAGCGACGGCGTCTTCAGCAGCGGCCTGTGTGTAGCCAAGTTCGAGAACGACCGAAGCGGCCGCCATGCCGCGCCGTCGCATACTCTCGGTGAATGAGAGCGGCGAACCGAGCAGCCGGGGGACTGGTCGCGGGCTTACGAAAGTCCCTCGGCCTTTGCGGCGGTGAAGGAGATGCTCGCGTTCGAGGACTTGCACCGCATGGCGAGCAGTCATTCGACTGACGCCGAACTGACGGCTCAGCTCGGTCTCCGATGGTAGGAGATCGCCAGGGTGCAGCTCGGCTACGAGGCGTCGCAAGTGATTGGCGATTTCCTCGTAGCGATTCACCGCCGCCCTAGCCACTGAATTCTCCGGTTGCCGGGTGGGTACGTTGTCTGACGGAGCTGCACTATCCCATGCTAGCGTAGTTGTCTAGACAAGCCCGGGTCCGCTGCATGGCATCACTCGGGCAGGTGCGAAGGGTGGCGGCTTATGAGCCAAATGCGAGGGCGCTGGCTGCGGGAGGCACGCGCCTTACTCGACCGGATCGAGAGCACACAGGCCGATGGGATTGCCGAAGTGGCGGCAATGTGCGCTGAGGCGATCGGCGCCGGAGGGATGGCGCACTTGTTTGGAACCGGCCATTCCCGAATCCCGCTCGAGGAGATGTTCCCCCGGTACGGCTCCTATCCTGGGTTTCATCCCATAGCCGAGCTATCGATGACCTTCCACACTCAGGTGGCCGGTGCGAATGGCCAGCGGCAGGCGATGTTCATCGAGAGGATCGAAGGCCTAGCGGAGACGATTCTGCGTAACTTCGAGTTTCGCCCGCACGACCTGATGATCGTGTTCTCAGCCTCCGGGACCACTGCTGTTCCGATCGAAATGGCGATCGGATCTCGGGAGCGCGGGATGAAGGTGGTTGCCGTCACCGCTGTGGAGCATTCCCTTGCCGGAGTCGGGCACGGTCCCCACGGAACGCGATTGCTCGACCATGCCGACATAGTCATCGATCTTTGTACACCGGTGGGTGATGCGGCCGTCCTGCTCGATGAGCTCGACACGCCGGTAGGCCCGCTCTCTACCGTGGCCAACGCCGCCATTGTCAACGAGATCAAAGTGCAGACGGCGGAACTCTTGCACGAAGGGGGCTTGCTCCCCCCGGTGTTGACAAGCGCAACGGTAGTGGGCCGTGAAAGATCCGAATCGCTCTTTGAGGACGCCTATAAGGATCATGCGAGACGTCTGGCGCAGGCTCTTGGGGGTGAGCAATGAGTAGGGGAGCCCTGCTCCAGCTTATGTCGCCGGAAGGTCGAAAGGGAACGATACAGAGATTACCAGATGGGACCTTTGTTCTTGACTCAGACAAAAGTATCTGGTTACATGGTAAAACGCCCATGCGGAGCGGAGGGCCGACAATGGCGGGTGGCAGCGGTACACCGGGAGCTTTGCTGAAGCTGATCCGGGACGGCAGCGCAACGACACGAGCCGAACTCGTCGATCTCACCGGTCTGGCTCGCTCCACGGTCTCCCAACGAGTTGACAGCCTTCTCGCAGATCGGCTGCTGATCGAAGCCGGTGGAGCGCCGTCGAGCGGCGGACGGCCCCCCACGCTGCTCGAGTTCAACAGGAACGCCGGCGTGGTGTTGGCGGCGGATCTCGGCGCAACCCACTCCCGGCTCGCTGTTAGCGATCTAGTTGCCGCTCCTCTGGCAGCGATTTCCGGCGAGAAGCCGATTGCAGACGGCCCCGAGGCGGTGTTGAGCTGGGTAGAAACCGAGTTCGCCAGGTTGCTCGAGGAAGCACAGGTGAGTGAAGAGCGCCTGCTCGGGGTTGGAATCGGCCTGCCGGGGCCCGTGGAGTTTGCCTCGGGCCGTGCGGTATCGCCGCCGATCATGCCCGGCTGGGATGGGTACGACGTTCGCAGTCGACTGGAAAGGCGGCTGGGGGTCCCAGTACTCGTCGACAACGACGTCAACATCATGGCCCTGGGCGAATGGTGGGCGATGGATCGCCCCGTCGACGACTTTCTGTACGTCAAGATCGGTACCGGGATCGGATCAGGGCTGATTCTCGGCGGCCACCTGCATCGAGGTGCCGATGGTGCCGCCGGAGACATAGGCCACATCCAGGTTGGCGACCCAACAGTGGTCTGTCGCTGCGGCAATCCGGGGTGCCTAGAGGCGTCGAGCGGTGGAGCCGCACTGGCGAGAGACTTGCGTGCGGCCGGCTACGACACAGAAGTCACACGAGATGTGGTGGCACTGGTGCGCGCCGGCAATGCCGAGGCGATTCAGGCGGTGGCCGAGGCAGGTCGCAGGATCGGGGCCGTGCTGGCGACGATCGTCAATCTGCTCAACCCATCGGAGATCGTCATCGGGGGTGACCTGGCAGATGCGGGCGCCGAGCTGCTGGCCCGAATCAGAGAGGTCGTCTACCGGCGCTCGACGGCTCTATCGACTCGCCAACTGTCGATCCGCACGAGCGAGCTGGGCGACGACGCCGGGATCACTGGGGCAGCCGCCATGGCGATTGAACATGTGCTCTCGCCGAGCGGTATCAGAAGATTGACTAGGGAACTTGCATGACTAGATCCATGTAGGGCCTCCTTAATTGGGAGAGCCCTCTGTAAGGAGAAACCGGAAACGGAGGAGGAGAGCAACTTGGATAACAGAAGGAAGTACCTCACGCGGTGGCTAGTGATCCTTGCCGTGCTGGCTCTGATCGCAGCTGCCTGTGGCGGCGACGACGATGAGGCCACGGAGACCACCGCCGGAGCCACGGAGACTACGGATGCGGCACCTGCGGACGAAACGTTCGTTCTTGGTGTCTCCAACACCCTCGTCGGCAACGCCTGGCGCGAGCAGATGATCTGCGCAATCAAGGCTGAGGCTCGGGCGCGCGGCAACGTAACCGAAGTGGTACTGCAGAATCGCAACACCGATGTAGCCGGTCAGATTGCCGACATCCAGACGCTGATTTCCCAGGGTGTGGATGCCATCATCATCAACCCGGCAGACCGATCGGCGCTCGACGACGTGATCGCCGAGGCCGATGCACAGGGCATCCCGGTAATCTCCGTCGATGCGCCGGTGACGGCACCACAGGCGTATTTCGTCTCCAACAACCAGGTCGAGTACGGCGAAGTCGGTGCTCGCTGGCTGTTTGAGGCTCTTGGCGGCGAGGGCAAGGTGGCCTACATGCGTGGCCTCGATGGGCACCCCGCCGACACCGACCGCGACACCGGGTGGGATGCGGCGCTTGCCGACTATCCGGGCATTGAGGTCGTCTACGAGAACTGGACCGGCTGGGATCCGTCGCAGGGCGCTCAGCAGGCGCTAGAGATCCTGACGAGCATGGATGTGGACGGAATCTGGACCTCCGGCATCGACTACTCCGTAGTCGAGCAGTTCGAAGTTGCAGGCGTCGACTACGTGCCGATCGTCGGGGCGGACAACAACGCCTTCATCGAGCAGCTGATGACCATCGAGGGTCTCAACGGCGCCGGCGTGTCGAATCCGCCTTCAATCGGAGGCGTGGGGGCTGCGGTGGCTCTCAACATCTTGGAGGGCCAGGATGTGCCCAAGGAGACGTTGCTGACGCCGGTTGTCCTCGACACCATGGACGAGCTCGAGGGAGTGTTTGTACCTGACCTAACGGCTGGCTGGTCTTCATACATGGTCATCGAGCCGTTCGTCAGCTACGCAAGCCCGCAGGATGTCATCGACTGCAAGGGCCCCGGAGAGTGATCTGAGGCCGAAGTAACAACTGGTGCCGGGGTCCACAGCGACCCCGGCACCCCTCACCCTTCAGGAAGTGATGACGGGCAACCAATCCTTGCTTGCAGCGCGCGACGTCGCCAAGCGCTACGGCCCAGTTGTTGCGCTGCGGTCGGCGGATCTGACTGTGGAGCCGGGCGAGATCCATGCACTGCTGGGAGCGAACGGCGCCGGAAAGAGCACGCTGGTCAAGATCCTCTCTGCGGTCATACCCGCCGATGCGGGCACGATCTCAGTCCACGGAAGACAGGCGGATATCCGCAAACCAGGCGATGCAATGGCGGCCGGAATCGGCACGGTGTTCCAGGACCCGGCCCTGATCCCGGACCTTTCGCTAGAGCAGAACCTGAGGATCTCAGAACTCGACCGTGACGACGTGCTCCCTTGGCTGGATCGGATGAACCTCAGCCACATCGATCTAGACCTGCTGGCCGGAGATGTCCCGCTGGCCGTACTGCGGCTCCTCGATTTGGCGCGCGCGCTGGCCCGGGATCCGCAGCTGCTGATGCTCGACGAAATCACCGCCGCTCTCACCACCGACCAGGCCGACTACGTCTTTGAGCTGATGCGGGAGTGGAAAGAGCGCGGTCGGTCGGTGCTGTTCATATCGCACCGCCTCGGCGAGGTTCTCGAGGCTTGCGATCGTGCCACGATCCTTCGCAACGGTATTCACGTGGCCCACCTCGACCTCGCCGGGGTCGAAGAATCAGCTTTGGTCACCGCCATGCTCGGTGAGGAGCTGGTCGAGAAGGTCGAGGCCGCCGAGGAAGAACCGGCGGTGCTACTCGACAAGGAGATGACGGCCCGGCCTGTTGTCCTCGAACTCAAGGACATACGTCTGCGGGATCGCGTGAACGGCGTATCGCTTCAGCTTCACCAGGGAGAAATCCTCGGACTGACCGCGCTGGAGGGACAGGGCCAGAATGAGCTATTCCAGGTGCTGTCGGGGGACCGGCGTCCGAGTTCCGGGGAACTGCACGTGGACGGAGAGCGGCTCAGCGCCCGCTCGCCGTACGACGCCATAAGCCGGGGTCTGGCATTTGTACCGGCCGATCGGCATCAAGCCCTCCTGCCGCAGCGTTCGGTGAGAGAGAATCTTGCCATACCGCTGTACAACCGGGCCCGAAGGTGGCTGTCCCTCGTCGGTGACGAGGAGGAAAGGGTCGAACAAGCAGTTGAACGGTTGACCATCGACGTTCGAGCCGGGCGCCAGGTGCAGCGACTCTCCGGCGGCAACCAGCAGAAGGTCACGATCGGGCGCTGGCTGGCATCGGGCTTCGACACGCTGCTGTGTTTCGATCCCACCCGTGGCATCGACATCCAAACCAAGGCGCAGATCTATGACCTGTTGCGGGAGATCGCAGGCACAGGTTCCGCAGTACTTCTCTATACGAGCGAACTGAGGGAGATCCCACTCGTCTGCGACCGAGTACTGATCATGTACGCGGGCCGCATAGTCGGCGAGTTACCCGCTGCGGCCGCCACCGAGGAAGCGCTCCTCACCGCAGCTCACGGTCTCAACGAGGAGGCTGCAATATGACCGCCTCTATCCAGGAGACCCTCGTCAGCGACTCGCAAGCCCCCTGGCGTCGTTGGGCACGCCGGCACGGTTGGACGTTTGGCGTCTGGATCCTGCTGCTCGTGCTGATCGCCTACTACGCCACACTGATCCCCCGATTCGGGGCCTTCCAGGTGGCCTCGATCGTGAACAACGGGACTCCACTGGTGTTCCTCGCGGTTGGTCAGGCGATAATCGTCATCGCAGGCGGTATCGATCTCGGTGTCGGTGGCATGCTGGTGCTGAGCAGCGTTACCGCAGCCCGACTCATGGAGGGTCAACCGCTGCTGGTGGCCTTGCTCATCGCAGTGGGAATCCTCCTCGCAGCCGCTGCGATCAACGCTGTTGTCGCGTGGATCATCAACGTCTCAAAGGTCCCTGACATCGTCATCACACTCGGTTCGCTCTACTTCTTCCAGGGCCTGGCCCTTGCGATCCTGCCCAACCCCGCCGGGGGCGCTAACGAGTGGTTTCGCTGGTTGTTCACGGGCTCCAAGACCGGGATTGGATCGAATCCGTGGCCTGCGATCGTCATGATCACAATCACTGTGACGGCGATCGGATGGTGGCTGGGCAAGACCAAACGGGGACTGTCGCTCTATGCGGTCGGTAGCGACAAGACCGCCGCCTATCTCTCAGGCCTCAACGCCGCACGCGTGAAGATCCTCTCCTATGCGATCGGTGGAGCGTTTGCTGCTCTGGCCGGCCTGGCGAACACTGCTATTGCAGGTCGCGGCAACGCCAACACAGTTGGTGGCAACCTCACCCTGAACTCAGTTGCGGCCATCGTGCTTGGTGGGGTGGCGCTGACCGGGGGAATCGGGTCGGTGATCGCAGTGATCCCCGCCGGCCTGATCCTGTTCTTCCTCAGCCCGATCCTCACTGCCATGGGGGTCGACCCGAACAGTGCTCAGGTCGTTCAAGGAGTGCTGATCGTTCTGGTCATGGCGGTGACCGGCATTATCGAGTGGCGGAGGAGGTTGCGCTCATGAGTACCCCTCCAACCACAGCCCCGCTCGTCGAGAGCGAGGAGCCAACCCAGCTGCAGAAGGTCGCCCGCTACCTGATCAACCACCCCCACGTGGTGCTCATCGGGGTTCTAATCGTGTTGATCCTTGTCACCGGGGCGATCGAGTCCAACTACTTGAGCTTCAGCGGGCTGCGCAACTCAGCGCTGTTCGCTGTGCCGATCGGGGTCCTGGCGGCGGGGCAGACAATCTTGATGCTGACGGGAGGTATCGACTTATCGGCGGCGATGATCGCCACCGGGGCGGCCTACGTGGCGGCCAACCAGTCGCCCAAGGGAGCCGCAATTGCGATCGTCGCCGGCCTGCTCGTCGGCATCATCGCCGGAGCCGCCAACGGTATCGGGGTCGGTGTGTTCCGCGTCCACCCGATAATCATGACGCTGGCAATGTCGGGGATCCTTCTCGGGCTCTTCACATCCTGGGCGCAGACGATCTTCTCCGGCTCCACCCGCATGGGGGACTTCATCCGAACCTTGGGCGGTGGCTCCATCTTCGGTCGCACACTCCCGTGGGCGGTCATTGTCTGGGCCTTTCTTTCATTGCTGATCATCTACATGCTGCGGCGGAGTGGTTTCGGGCGCACCCTCTACGCGCTCGGCGACAATCCGGTTGCCAGCCGCCTGTCCGGTCTCCGGTCGTGGCGGGTGCTGGTAGCGGTGTACACCCTGGCCGGTCTGCTGGGGGCGATCGCAGGACTCTTGCTCGGCGGCCGGGTGGGGGCGGTTGATCTGCAGTTGGCCAACAACTTCCTGTTGCCGTCGGTGGCAGCTGCGGTGATCGGCGGAACTTCCATCTTTGGCGGCGTGGGGACGTACACCGGCACCATTCTCGGGGCGCTCATCTTGGGGGTGTTGCAGTCGATGCTGACCTTCCTCGGCGCCGGACAAGCCATTCAGCAGATGCTCTACGGCAGCATCGTGATCGGTCTGTCGTGGCTCTATACCCGGATTGCCGCGGCACAGTAAGGAGGGAACTTGATGAGTTTGAGTGAAGTCAAGGCCGGGGTTGTTGGTGTCGGCTTCATCGGTGTGGCGCACGTCGAAGCGCTGCGCCGCCTTGGCATCGATGTGGTCGGAGTCGTCGGGTCGAGTCGAGAGCGCGCCGAGCAGAAGGCGGCGGCTGCCAATCTGCCCGAGGTCTACGACAGCGTTGCGGCGCTGGCTGCAGATCCGGATATCGATGTGATTCACATCGCGAGTCCAAATCATGCGCACGCTGAGCAGGTCCGGATGGTGTTGGATGCGGGCAAACATGTCGTCTGCGAAAAACCGCTGGCGTTGACGAGCGAAGACACCGCGGACCTGGTTGCCCGGGCCACCTCATCCGGGTTGGTCAATGCCGTTTGTTTCAACATCCGCTTCTACCCGAACTGTCATCAGGCGAGAGCTCTAGTTGCCGGAGGCGAGATCGGTACACCGCTCCTCGTAACCGGGAGCTACCTGCAGGACTGGCTCCTTCTCGAAACTGACTGGAACTGGCGGCTGGAGTCCGACAAGGCGGGTGCGCTGCGAGCCGTGGCCGACATAGGTTCTCACTGGCTCGACCTGGCGAGATTCATCGCAGGCTCGAGAGTGACCGAGGTTATGGCGGATCTCCATACCTTCATCAAGGTGCGCAAACACCCACCCGGTCCCGTCGAGACCTTCGCCGTTGGCGGAGGCGACGAGGAATTGATCGAGGAGGAAATGGCGTCGGACGATGGGGCGGGCATTCTGCTTCGCTTCGACAACGGGGCGCGCGGCGTGGTCACCATCTCCCAGGTGTCGGCCGGGCGCAAGAACTCAGTATCGATCGAGGTCGACGGCAGCGAGTCCGCCCTTTCCTGGTTCTCGGAAAATCCGGACCACCTCTGGATCGGCCATCGCGGTCGAGCCAACGAGATTCTGCAGCGCGATCCATCGCTTGCCGATCCCGACGCAGCCCGGGTGATCGGCTATCCCGGCGGTCACGTCGAAGGCTACCCCGACACCTTCCGGGCGCTCTTTGCCGAGGTGTACTCCGACGTGACAAACGGCGGGCCCGCAGCTGAACCCCGCTACCCGACCTTTGCCGACGGCCACGATGCTCTGTTGGTGACCGAGGCGGTTGCCCGCAGCTCTGAAGAACAACGTTGGATTCGTATCGAGAGATGAGGAGGACAACATGAAGCTTGGTCTGCTGACCGCCCCGTTCCCGGGAACGCCGCTGGAGGAGGTCGCCGACTGGACTGCGGCCAACGGCTTCACCACGATCGAGATCGCCTGCTGGCCGGCAACCAGCGGTGACACTCGACGCTACGCCGGAACGAGCCATATCAATGTCGACGGTATATCGGATGCGCAGGCCTCCGAGATCGTCGATCAGATGATGAGTCGCGGTCTCGAGATCTCGGGTCTCGGTTATTACCCAAACCCGCTCCATCCTGATGAAGCTCACGCCCGCACGGTCATCGACCATCTGAAGAAGGTGATCGTGGCTGCAGGCAAGATGGGCGTGGGAATCGTCAACACGTTCGTTGGTGCTGATCGAGCCTTGACGCAAGACGAGAACTGGGAGAAGGCAACCCGGGTGTGGCCCGAGATCGTTTCGTGTGCTGCGGAGAACGGCGTGAAGGTCGCTATCGAGAACTGTCCGATGATCTTCTCGAAGGACGAGTGGCCCTCCGGTCACAACCTGGCCTACAACCCACGGATATGGCGACGCATGTTTGAGGAGTTCGGAGAGACAATCGGCCTGAACTTCGATCCGTCGCACCTCATCTGGTTGATGATCGACATCGAGCAAGCGATCCTCGAGTTTGGGGAACGCTTCTATCACTTCCAGGCCAAGGACGTGATGATCGACTACGAGGGCCTCTACGAGAACGGAAGCATGTCCTCGGGCATTGGATGGCAGGTGCCGAGGCTGCCTGGTCTCGGTGATGTCGACTGGGCGGTGGTCTTCCGCTCCCTCTATCGCGTCGGTTACGACGGGCCGATCATCATCGAGCACGAGGACCGAGACTTTGAAGAAACCGACGAGTTGGTCAAGCGCGGGTTCTTGCTGGCGCGCGACGTGCTTGCACCCTACGTTCACTAAGGCGCCTGGACGTAGCCGACCATGAGCGGTTTGCAGAGCTACGGAGCTTTCGATGTGATCGTCGTGGGGTCCGGGGCAGCGGGGTCCAGTGCGGCGATCGCGGCCGCGCGCTCAGGCGCGGACACGCTCCTGATAGAGAAGCTGCCGTTCCTCGGTGGCAATTCGACCGCCGTGCTCGATACCTTCTACGGCTTCTACACGCCCGGAGAGCAAGCTCGCAAAGTCGTGGGCGGGATCGGGGACGATGTCGTGGCAGGCCTCCGGCAACTCGGCGAGGTTGTGGAGCGACCCAACACCTACGGGGCCGGCACCGGGGTCACATATCTTGCTGAGCATCTGAAAGTCGTCTGGGAGGGTCTCACATCGTCGGCAGGAGCGCGGGTCCTCCTCCATGCCTTCGTTCAAGATGTTGCGGTTAGCGATGGGCGGATCGATCGCTTGACCGTTGCCACCAAGGCGGGTTTGGCGGAGGTCGAAGCAGCCGTCGTTGTCGACGCGTCCGGAGACGCCGACGTGTGCCACCATTCCGGCTTCGCCTACGAGGCGGCAGGCACCCTCGCTCCCGCCCAGACCCTCACAACGACGTTTCGCATGGCCAATGTGAACATGGAGAAGCGTCGCACCATCAGCAAGGACGAGCTCCACTCGAGGATGGCCGCAGCGGCAGAATCAGGTGACTACGACTTACCCCGCAAAGAGGGAAGCGACCACATCACCCCGGTCGATGGGATGGTCGCCACCGTCATGACGCGCATCGATCAGATCCGGCGCAACGCCGACGGCACAACCAGCAATGCAACGGATCCCGATGTGCTCACCCAAGCCGAGATCGAGGGGCGGCGCCAAGCTCTCGAGTATGTCCGTTTCCTCGTCGATCAAGTGCCCGGCTACGAGAATGCCGCCTTGGTGGCCCTATCCTCGCAAGTCGGGCTGCGCGAAACCCGCCGAGTCACGGGTGACTATCGGCTGACACGCGCAGATGTGCTCAACGCCCGGCAATTCGACGATCAAATCGGACTGTGCGGGGCTCCGATCGAGGATCACCATGGAGGAGCCGGATCCGGTACCACGTGGGAGTATCTGCCGGAGGGGAGTGCGGTGGGCATTCCGCTGCGGACGCTGATACCCCGAGACGGTCGCAATGTCCTCGCGGCAGGTCGCTGCTTCTCCGCCGAGCATGACGCCCAAGCATCGGTGCGATCGATGGCGCAATGCATGGCGATGGGCCAGGCAGCCGGCACGCTGGCTGCCTTGGCGGTTCGGAACGGCGGGGAGGTGCGAGCTGTCCCCTTCGCCGATCTAGCGCAGGAGCTGCGCCGGGGTGGGGCCATCATGGATATGGAAGCAACGCAATGAGCTTCGTGCGCACGGTGCTCGGTGACATCGAGCCGGCGGCGCTCGGGGTCACGTACGCTCATGAGCACGTGATCCTGGACGCGCCAATCGTCGAGGATCGCTTTCCCCACATTCTGCTCGACGACGTGGATGTCGCAATCGAAGAATTGGGTAACTGCGCCCAGGTCGGTGTCGGGGCGATGATTGATGCGATGCCGTGCGGCATAGGGCGGGACCCGGTGCGGCTAGCGGCAATCAGCGAAGCAACCGGTGTTCATCTGGTTGCGACGACGGGCCTACACACTCGCAAGTGGTACCCAGGGCTCTCCTGGGCCAACGAGTTGCCACCCGACAAGCTTGCCGAGCTCTTTGTTGCAGACATCGAGGATGGCATCGACCGGTTCGACTACCGGGGGCCTCACGTGGAGCGCACCCCTCATCGGGCAGGAGTGCTGAAGATCGCGACGTTGCAGGAAGAGCCGAACGATCGCGACCACAGGGCGTTTGCTGCGGCTGCCATTACACACCGGGCTACAGGGGTTCCGATCCTGACGCATTGTGAAGAGGGGCGAGGTGGTCTCGAACAGGTGGAACTCCTGGACCAGTTGGGAGTCGATCCAGGAGTGGTCGTGCTGTCCCACACCGACAAGGTGGACGATCCTGGCTATCACCTGGCGCTAGCCGCAACCGGCGTGTATCTGGAATACGACCAGGCACTACGTCATCCGATCGACGAGCACAGCACCACAGTGCGGATGGCGGCGGCTGTGGTCGAAGCGGGGTTTGGCGATCAGGTGATGCTGGGGACCGATGGCGCCAGGAGGTCGATGTGGAGCGGATACGGCGGGAAACCGGGTCTCGCTGCACTGGCGCGGGACTTAGTACCGGCGATGGGTCGAGCCGGGGTGTCTGTTGATGCGATATCCCGCATCCTGGTCGACAACCCGGCCCGCTTCTTCACCTTCGCCGAGGTAGCGCAATGAAACCTCCCGAAACGACCCCCGCCGTTGGCAAGCTGGCTCCTGGGCTGGGTCATATCGGCCTGCGGCAGCAACCGGTCCGGCCTCCCGATCCCGGCGAGGTGGTGCTGGATGTGATTGCCACCGGGATATGCGGCACAGATCTACACATCGCGGATGACGAGTTCCCGTCGGAGCCGCCGGTGACGATGGGGCACGAGATAACCGGTGAGGTGGCCGCCCTCGGCGCCGGAGTCGATCCGAGATGGCGTGGAGCGCGGGTGGCTTGTGAGACATACTTCTCGACCTGTGGCAGCTGCCATCACTGTCGTGACGGCAAGCCCAATATGTGTGCGCGGCGACGGTCGCTCGGGTCGCGGGTCGACGGCGGGTTTGCCCGCTGGCTCACCCTTCCTGTAGGCAACCTGTGGCGGCTGCCGGAGCATGTGGGTCGCTATGCCGGGGCGCTGGTCGAGCCGCTGGCATGTGTGGCCCGTATCTTGTTCGACCCTCCGGTAATAAGTGCGGGTGACACCGTGCTGGTCGTGGGGCCGGGAACGATGGGCATCTTGACAGCACAATCGGCGCGAGCCGGCGGAGGTGTAGTGACGGTTGCCGGTCTGGAGCGCGATCGCCATCGGCTCGAGCTTGCCGAGGCAATGCGGTTTGATGTAGCGGTGGTCGACGATGGTGGGGACTTTGCAGGCCAGTTCGACGTGGTCGCTGAGGCGTCCGGCACGGAGTCGGGAGCGGCAACCGCGCTGGCAGCAGTGCGTCGGGACGGGAGCTGGGTCCAGGTGGGCATTTTCGGGAAGCCTGTCACCGTTCCGCTCGACCATCTCACCTACGGCGAGCTGCGGGTTCGGTCCGGCAACGCCAGCACACCGCGGTCGTGGCGGCGCGCAATGCAGCTGATCGAAGCTCGTCTGGTGGAACTCGATCCTCTCATTGGCAATGTCTTTCCACTGCACGAGTGGGAACGGGCGTTTGCTGCGACCCGGGCGGGACAGGGTATGAAGACCGTCATCGACCCGCGGGTGGAGGCGGATTGACACAGCAAAGTGACCCGATGGCGATCGTCTGGGACTGTGACGGCACCGTGGTGGACTCCGAACCTATTGGTATCGCCGTCTGGACTGAGGTATTGGCGGACTTCGACTGCGAATCAACCGACGCTGATTGGGAGCTGCTGGTGGGAAGGCCCTACCCGGCCTTCTACGCCCATTTTGCCGGACGCAGCGCGCTGCCGCCGGCGCATGAGCTCATGGAGGTCTATCTGCAGCGACTCTATCCGGCCCTGCGTTCCAATCTGCGGGCGTTTGCCGATGCAGTCTCAGCAATCGACTTCATCGCTGCCAAGAATGTTCCCATGGCGATAGCTTCGTCGAGCTACCGGGGCCGCTTGGATCTGATGCTCGAAGTGGTGGGGCTGACCGATAGATTCGATGTCACCGTGGCCGGCGATGAGGTAGTGATCGGCAAGCCCGAGCCGGACATCTACGAGGCCGCAGCGGCACAGCTCGGAGTCCCGGTGGCAAGCTGTCTGGCAGTCGAGGACTCTGCGCCGGGGGTGGAAGCTGCACTGGCGGCCGGTATGCGAGTCGTCGGTGTAGCGCGCAGCACGCGATCTGCCGAGGAGCTTTCCTCCGCCGATGTCGTCGTCGAGCGCCTCTACGGTGAGCAACTACACAAGCTATTGCTGGGTGATGAGGAAAGGGACTGAACATGGCAGACATAGACCGAACCACGTTGGTCGGCCCGAGCGCAGTTGTGACGGGTGTGTCAAATGGGATCGGTCGGGCGATTGCGGTCGCGCTGGCCGCTGCGGGCGCCAACGTTGTCGGCTGCTACTACTCGGATCACGATGGGGCCGAGCGGGTGCGCAATCAAGTGGAGGCTGCGGGGCGGGAGGCGGTGATTGTCCAAGCCGACGCTGGAGATCCCGCTACGGCCGAGCAGCTGGCGGAGACGGCGACCATGCGCTGGGGCTCCCTGGACATCTGGGTGAATAATGCTGCTCGATTGATGGTGAAGCCGCTGATCGAAACAACCGACGAAGACTGGCACGGCTTGCTGGCGGCGAATCTTCACGGCTACTTCTACGGTTCGCGCGCCGCCGCCCGGGTGATGTACGGGCAGAACAAGGGTCGCATCATCAACATCACCTCGGCGGCGGATGTGTTGGTTGTCGCGAACCTGGGCGCCTACATCGCAGCGAAGGGTGGCATCCTCGGGCTGACCAAGACCCTCGCCCTCGAGGCTGCCGGACACAACGTGACCGTCAACGCCGTGTCGCCCGGCGCCATCGACACGCCGCTGAATCTCAAGGCATACACCCCGGAAGTGCGGCGAACCTACGAGCATCGCATCCCGCTCGGGCGGATCGGCAGCGAGGAAGAGATTGCCGATGTCGTGGCGTTCATTGCTTCGCACGGATCGCGTTACCTGACCGGCCAAGAAATCGTCGTTGACGGCGGCCTCGTAATCAACGGCACGGTCGGCCACGCAATGGACGACTGATGGAGCGCGTGTCTTCCATCGAAGTCTTGGTCGATGGGCTCGATCATCCGGAGGGAGTGGCCTTCGACCACAGATCGGGCTTGATCTACGCCGGAGGGGAACTCGGGCAGCTATACGAGGTCGATCCAATCGCAAGGACTTTCGCTGAAGTAGCACGCACTCCCGGGTTCAACCTCGGTTTGGCAGTGGACGGCCGCGGCAGAGTGGTCATCTGCGATTCAGTGGATGCGGCCATTTGGGTGTATGCGGAAGGATCACTGCAGCGGGTGATCGATAGCGCCGGAGATCGGCCGCTCGTTATGCCCAACT
Organism: Acidimicrobiia bacterium; assembly: GCA_030064765.1. Classification (GTDB taxonomy): domain Bacteria; phylum Actinomycetota; class Acidimicrobiia; order Spongiisociales; family UBA5794; genus JAAETI01. Next base: position 18,721 of record JASJEG010000042.1, read on the forward strand.
ATCCGGCCTTCGGGCCCGACGGAACTCTCTACTTCTCGGATTCCGGGGTGTGGAAGGAGGACAATGGTGCGGTGATCGAAGTCGCTCCCAACGGCGCTGCCCGGGTGCTGGACACAACGCTGTGCCGTTTCCCGAATGGATGTGCGGTTACCCCCGACGGGTCCGAGCTTTGGATGATCCAATCGTTGGGGCCGGACGTGAGCAGATTCGACCTCGTCGGCGGCGGGTCGCCGGAGCCGGTGGTCGCCTTGCCCGGCACGGTGCCAGACGGGATTGCGTTTACCGAGGATGGCGGCGCCGTCATAAGCTGCTATCGCCCCGACCGGCTCTACTACCTGGCATCCGATGGTTCGCTCGAGGTGATCGCGGAAGACCCGGAGGGCACGCTGCTCGCCGCACCCACAAACATCGCCTTCATGGGGCCTGGCAGGAACCAGCTGGTCTCAGCCAACCTGGGGCGGTGGCACTTGACGCTTCTCGACACGAACCTGCGCGGTGTCGTTCCCCACGCTCCCGAAGCCTGGGCGGTCGATTCCTCGTGACGATCAGGCGCGCACTTCACTCCGGCCGGCTCGCCAACGTTGATGCGGCGCTGTGGGCGCGCGAGTCGATTGTTGCTGCTGGTGCTGCGGCCGGAACCCGGGCGATCGACGTCCAACCGTGGGGCGGGATCGGCTGCCGCGTTTACCCCGACCGTGGCCTCGACATCGGACAGGCATGGTTTGCAGGCATTCCGCTCTCCTGGGTGTCCCAAGTCGGGGAAGCGGCACCCCTCGACGATCTGGACGGGATGGCCTGGGGTGACGCGTTCGGCGGCGGTCTCCTCACTACGTGCGGACTCCGCAACGTCGGATCACCCTCGGAAGGCCAAGGCCTCCACGGCACTTACTCGCACCTCCCGGCCCACGATGTCGCCGTGACCCGGTACGTCGCAGAAGACGGTGCTGCTGTGGTTGTGAGCGGCACGGTGCGTGATGCGGTAGAACCGCAGTTCGTTGTGCGCCGCACCATCCGAGTGCACGCCGGCGTCGGGCGGATCGAGATCGAAGACGTGACGGTCAACGAGGGTCGCACGACAGGTGCCGCACCCTTGCTCTACCACTGCAACTTTGGCTATCCGCTGTGGTCGCCCCCCGCGCAGCTGGAGGTTCCGGCGACCGCAACGGTCGCGCGTGACCCGGCGTCCGCAGTTGCACTTGACTCGTGGACGCTTCCTCCGAAGATCGAAATGGGCCCGGAACGGGTTCTGGAGCACGACCTCGGTGACCTCCTCGAGGGATCGGCCCGGATCTCCAACGAGGACCTGGGGATTACGGTTGCGCTGCGCTGGGACCGAACCACTCTGCCCCGCCTCAACCAGTGGCTCGATCCCAACCCGGGCATGGCAGTGCTCGGGGTTGAGCCGGCGAACTGCTCGACCCGCGGCCGAGCAGCTGATAGAGAGGCGGGATTGCTCACGGATCTGCAGGCGGGATCGGAGCGGCGCACATCGCTGACTATCGAGGCATCGACCGGCGACACTGCCTAGCCGGCGTCGCGAATATCTGGCCAACGCACAGTCACCCCCGACGCATCAACCGAGACGTCGAGGTCCCCGAGCGAGCGGCTGATCCCGTCGGCATCGCCAAGACGCTCTGGGGGGTGGGTGGTGGCGACGGCGAGAACATAGGCACCTGCAGCTCGGGAAGAGGCAATGCCGGCCGGGGCGTCCTCGACAACGAGACATCGATCTGGAGCGACGCCGAGCGCGGCGGCCGCAGCCAGGTACGGATCGGGTGCTGGCTTGCCGGCCGGCACGTCGTCGATGGTGACCACCACGCGAGGAACCGCGATGCCAAGCGCTGAGAGGCGGCTCAGCGCGGTCGATCGAGGGGCACTCGTAGCGATGGCCCAGCGAGCATCATGTAGAGCCGCAACGACATTGTGCGCCCCCGCATAGGCGCGGATCCCCGAGTCATCCGGGTCAGCTTCGAGAGCCTCATTGAATCGGGCGGCCTCGGTCTCCACATCCAGGTACGGAGCGACCATGCGCATCGTCTCAACGGACGGACGGCCATGATGGATAGCGAGGATCGAGCCCAGATCGATCCCATGAGCATCCGCCCAGCGTCGCCAATGGCGCTCGTAGATGGCGTCCGCATCGATCAACACTCCGTCGAGATCGAAAACCACGGCAGCACCAGACCATGTAGCCATCACGAGCTGAGAAGCTCCGCGGCCGGAGTGTCGGCGAATACGGTCACATCAGGATGGCGCTGCAGATAGGAGGCGGGCACATCGGGTCCTATCGGTCCGGTCAGCGCCCTTTCCAGGATCTCGGCCTTGTGGCGTCCGGTGACCAGCAGCCAGACTTCGTGTGATGCCAGAATGGCCTTCATCCCAAGCGTTACGCCGAACTCGGGACGGGCGCCCTTGCCGTAGTGGGCTGCATGTTCGACTGTGCCGGGGTGAAGCTTCACGACACGAGTGGCGCTGTCGCCGGCGATCCCCGGCTCGTTGAGTCCGATGTGACCATTGCTGCCGAGCCCGAGCAAGATCAGGTCAAACGGCCGGGCGGCAGCCAGGGTGTCGTATCGGGCGCACTCTGCGTCGAGATCCGCTGCGCCTACGTCGAGCCGGTGAAACCTGCGGGGTGCCTCCTCGAGGCGATCCAGCAGCATGCGTCTGAGCATCACGTCGCAGCGTGCCTGGTGCCCGTCCGGCAGCAGGAATTCGTCGAGGAGGAACACGTCGGTCGCAGCGAGGCTCCCGCCAAGTGCGGCGAACGCTGCGTAGGCGGGTTCCGGGGTGTCACCTGTCGGTAGGCAAAGTCGAGAGCCGGGCCGGGCGTCGAGCCGGCGAACGAGCAGGGCGCCCACCGCGGCGCCCCACTCATCCTCGGCACGCATCTCTAGCTTGGGGCTCAACCGCTCGTGACGACGTCGAAGATGGACCCGGTGTCCTTATGGCTGAGGATCAGCTTGCGACGACCGTCGGGCAGCACTTCTTCTTTGACTATGGCGTGGCCTTCGTGATGCGTGACGTCCTTGGCAATGCGCTCGGTCGTGCCGCCACGCCAATCCACCTCGACCGGCTCCCATTGCCGGGTCTCGGCCGACTTGTAAGCGGCGTCCATGATGGCATTGACGACGTAGCCGTCATAGAAGGTTTCCATCGGTTCCGTCTCGTTCTCGATGGCGTTGAACATGTCCGTGAACATGTCGACGTAGCCGAGCTCGCTGACCTCGTCGCCTACCGGGAACAGCCATCCCTCGGTCGACTCCAGCTTTTCGGCCACGTAGCCACTACCACCCCCGGAGCTGTACATCTCGTAGCCGGTGCGGAGGAAGTGGTTCATCCAGATCGTGCCTTCAGTTCCGGCGACTTCATCGCGTAGATCCATGCCGCCGCGGAAGGTCCAACTCACCTCGAACTGGCCGATGGCTCCTGATTCGAAGCGGATCAACACGACTGCGTTGTCCTCAGCCTTGATCGGATGAACCAATGTGTCGGCCCACGCCATGACATCGATCGGCCGGTTCGTCTTGCCCACGAAGTTGCGGATGATCTCGATGCAGTGGCAGCCGAGATCAACGATCGCACCGCCTCCGGCCTTGTCCTTGTCCCAGAACCACGCACTGTGCGGACCCGGGTGGGTTTCCCGAGAGCGGACCCAGGTGACGTCCCCGATGGCCCCGCCCTGCACTGCCGCAATCGCCTTGAGTGTCTTCGGCGTGTAGCAGAGGTCCTCGAGGTAGCCGGCGAAGATGCCGGCCGACTCGGCGATGTCCAGTATCCGCTTCGCCTCCTCCGCTGACCGGGCCAGAGGCTTTGTACACAGCACGGCCTTGCCTGCGGCTGCGGACAGGGCAACCGCTTCTTCATGGAGGAAGTTGGGGAGGCCGACGACGACTACATCAGTCTCTGGGTCGTTGATGGCCTCCTCCATGCTCGTGGTGTGGCGAGGAATGCCCCACCTCTCCGCAAAAGCCGCGCCTCGTTCCTCGCTGCGCGAGTAGACGACGCCGACGGAGTCACGTCCCCTCTGCCCATGAAGCGTCATCGTGTAGAAGTCACCGATTAGACCGGTGCCCAACATGGTGATAGAGCGTCCTCCCATGACCGTATTCCTCCTGCCTGGCGGATGGACGGTGCCTCACGAACGTGAGAGCGATCTGTATAGACAAGTTACCGCAATGCGAGCCAGCGCGCCTATCGGCCGGGGGCTTGGGGTTGGCGAGCGTCGCTGCGGCTGACGAACCAAGCTCCCATCAGGATCAAGGCTATGCCGAACAACGAGAGCAGCGGGGCTTCCTCGTTGCGGAATGTCACCCCGAGCACGAGTGCAACGAT
>JASJEG010000238.1 GCA_030064765.1 Acidimicrobiia bacterium
TTTTTGACCGGATCCGTGCGTTGATAGAACAGGAAGCAGCCGACGGTCAGGACATCTGATTCGGCTTTCCGACCGGCAGACCCTTTTTGACCGGTTGCGGTCAATCCATTTGACCGCTTGCAACGAAGGAACGCACAAATGCCTGATAACACTCTCAAAGGTAAGAGGATCCTGGGCAACGCACGTCCGCCCAAGGTCCATAGCGACCAGCGCACCTGCGCCAAACCCGAGTGCGACACGACCTTGTCGCGCTACAACCGGCGTGAGTATTGCTACGCCCATGCCCCAACCAAGTTCCCGCGCCTGCGGGGCCGCGTAATCCCGGAGAGCTAGATCGTGTCCCCCCTGAGGGGGGACAGCCGAACCTGGTGAGGCAGGGGGTCTCTAGTGCCCCACGTGAGGCGCTGCCGCCGATATTTCGGTGCCGCACAGCGATTGACTATCGTCGCGGCTCATGAAGCAACACGTCGCCAACCTCGTCCGCGCTCTTGTGGTCTTGCTGTTGATTATGCCCGCCCCTCTTGCGGTTCTCGGCGCAGCGGCGGCGGACGCGGCGCCGGTTGACGTGGTCGCCGCCGAGCCTGCCGTGGAGGTTCCCGAAGCCGAAGGCGAAGAGGAAGAACCCCCATGGACGGCACGATTCCTTGCCCCCGCTGTCGTCGTCATCGCAGTGGTGACGGTTGGCGCATCGCTGGCGTACTACGTGGTACGGATTCGTGGTCGTTATCGCGTTGTGCAATGAGCGCAGTCTCTTGTCCGGCGCCATGAAGCCACAGAGCTAGTACCTTGCCTCTCATGGCTACCCACTCCTGGGACTCCGCAACCTCAGTTGCCCGGCGCATTGCGGGCAAATACCCGCTCGAAGGTACCTACCACGAAGCCCGCCTGGCTCGGCAAGTACCTTTGCTGGTTGAGCGCGCCACGGCACTCGTTTCGGCAGAAACGGGTCTCGAAGCACCCGGATCTCCCGACGTCGCCGTGGTCAGCAGGACCGAGTGGGTCGAAAACAACATCGCCTCCTTTTCGCAACTGATGGCACCGTTGCAGGACCGACTTGGCGAGCAGAAAGCAATCGGACGCGGAGTCGCCGGCCGCATCATGGCTGCGGAATTAGGGGCGGTACTCGGCTTCCTGTCCCGACGGGTACTCGGGCAGTACGAGCTCGTGCTGCCTACCAGCGACGGAGGTGACGGCGACACCGTCATGTTTGTGGGCGCCAACCTGCTTGCCATGGAACGCAAGTTCGAGTTCAGACCTGCCGAGTTTCGTTTCTGGGTGGCATTGCACGAGTCAACGCACCGGCTTCAGTTCCAAGGGGTTCCCTGGTTGCGTTCCTACTTCCTCGGTCTGGTTGAGGAGTTGGTCGAGGCATCCAAACCAGAGCCGGGGCGGATGGCCCGACTCGCTGAGGAGATGCGGGAGGCGGCGGGTGAGGGCAGGCCACTGGTGAATGAACAGGGCCTGTTCGGTCTACTTGCGACTCCCGATCAGCGGGAGGTAATCGGCAAAGTACAGGCGTTGATGTCTCTGCTCGAAGGCCACGGCCACGTCGTGATGGACCGCGTCGGAGAAAGGGAGTTGGTTAGCCAGGCTCGGATGTCGCGCACCCTCGCCGCACGCCGCAACGATCCCCGTACTGCGATGTTCATGCGCCTCGTAGGGCTCGAGATGAAGATGCGGCAGTACGAACTGGGTGCCAAGTTCATCGAGGGTGTGGAGCGCCAGGCAGGCTGGTCGGCGCTTGACGCCGTCTGGCTGCGCCCCTCGAATCTCCCGACTCTCGAGGAGATAGAGGATCCCGTCTCATGGCTGTATCGAGTGGGCTGAACCAGCTGGCGAGCTCGCTGGTCGAAGCCGCGGCTGCGATTGGGCCCGGCCCGGTTGCAGTAGCTCTCAGCGGCGGGCCGGACTCGGCGGTTGCTGCGTGGGCCTGCGTTGAAGCCAGACCCGCGAGCTCGGTCCGAGCCATCCACGTCGACCACGGATGGGAGGCGTCTCCCCAGCTGCGCAAGGCGGCCCATGCAGTCGCCGATCAGCTCGACCTGCCGCTTCAGGTTGTTCCGGTCAGTATTCCCCGTGGGGCATCTCCGGAAGGCACCGCTCGGGTCGCTCGGCTCGGCGCGCTGGCTGCAGCTGCCGGCGAGGCTCGTGTCGTCACCGGGCATCACGCCGACGACTCGGCCGAGACAGCGCTGCTCAACCTATTCCGCGGCGCAGGGCTCACCGGGTTGGCCGGCATTCCGGAAGAGCGCGGCCGCTTCGTGCGGCCGCTGCTCGCGTTTCGCAGTGCGGAACTGCGCGAGCTGGCCGATGCCCTCGGGTTGCCATTCATGGATGACCCTGCCAACTACGACGTCTCACTCCGCCGGAACCTCATCCGACATCGGGTGCTGCCCGAACTCACCGAGCTGCTCGGCAACGGTCTGGTGGGGAACTTGAATCGAGCTTCGGCGCATCTCGCCGCAGCCGATGACTACCTCGAACAACTCACCCCGTCACTGGTGATCCGGGAAGACGAAGGCGCGTGGCTCGTACCCATAGCTCCGCTCGTGACAGCTCCCGAAGTGCTGGCAGCTCGACTCGCCAGAGCGGTGCTGCGCAAGGTCAATCCCCCATATCCAGGCACAAGCCGCGAAGTCGCGGCGGTACTCGACGTCGCCCGCCGGTCGGCTGTTCGAGCCGACCTGAGCTCTGGTTGGGTGGCAGAGCAAGAAGGGGCGTACGTGGCCATCTATCGGCCCATCGCCGATGCACCACCTGCACCGCTCCAGCTCCCGATCCCAGGATCCATCACCTTCGGCCCCCACATGCTCTCAGCAAAGCTGGCTGCCGACGGGCGAAGAGGTCATCTCTCGTACGATCACGCCAAGCTTTCGGTCCCGGGCGACCTCGTGGTCAGGGCGGCCCTGCCGGGCGACCGCATCGACATCCCGGGAGGCAGCAAGGCGGTGGCCGACGCACTTGGGGAGGCAGCCGTACCGCGCCGCAAGCGCCCGGCTTGGCCGGTGGTCGAGAGCCGTGCCAGAATCGCCTGGGTGCCGGGTGTTCGGGTGGCGACTTGGGTGCGGCAGCATTCGGCACACGACATCTGGGTGGAACTCGAAAGGCGAACAGCGTGAAGGTAGCGAAGGTCCTCATCAGCGCAGAGGAGATTCAGGCCAAGCTTGCGGAGATGGGCGAAGCCATCACACGGGATTACGAAGGCAAGGATCTCCTGATGATCGGGATACTGAAGGGCGCCTTCGTCGTGTTGGCCGATCTGGCCCGCCACGTCCGTCTCCCGGTCCAGACGGACTTCATGGCCGTCTCCTCCTACCAGGGCGGAACCCATAGCTCCGGCGTAGTGAGGATTCTCAAGGACCTCGATGAGGAGATCGAGGGCCGCCACGTGCTCATCGTCGAAGACATCATCGATACCGGGCACACCCTCAAGTACCTGTTGCGGACGCTGGCGGTGCGCAAGCCGGCCACCCTCTCACTGGCGGCGCTGCTGATCAAAGACGACGTTGAGCGCCCCCACTTCGACATCCAGTATGAGGGGTTCCACATCCCGAACGAATTCGTGATCGGCTACGGCCTCGACTACGACGAGAAATACCGCAACCTGCCCTACATCGGCGTGATGGACGAGACCTCGACGAGCTCACCAAACGACGTGCAGGAGGGCTTCAAGCTGGCCGATTGACCGGCCACAGTGCGGGTCATACGCACCAGAAACCCGAACAACTAGCACTACCAATCGCATATGATGGGGCGCCCAGGCGCGGGCTGCCTGGGGTTCCCATTGAGAATCAAGGAGCAACGTGAACCGAACCGCACGAACGATCTTGGTCTACATGGTCGTCGCCATTCTCGTGATGATGGCGGTAAACGTGTTCCTCCAAGGCGCCAACGAGCCCGAGGAGCTGACGCTCAGCGAATTCCAGACCAAGCTCCTTGCCGGCGAGATAGCCGGTCTCGAGATGAAGACGCGGTCCGATGAGATCATCGGCGAGTTCATCCCCGAGGCGGTCCCGGAGGGAGCCAATCCCCAGTTCCGCACTGTCTATCCGGCCGAGTTCGAGGATGAGCTCACGATTCTCATCGACGAAACCGGTCTCGAGGACTTCACCGTCAACGCAGAGAACCCGTCGGCGCTGCAATGGTTCTTCGGAACGATCTTCCCCTACCTGCTGATCTTCGGTGTTTTCATCTTCTTCCTTTCGCAGATGCAGGGTGGCGGCAACCGAGTCATGCAATTCGGCAAGGCCAAGGCAAAGCAGATCAACAAGGACGCCCCCAAGGTCACCTTCAAGGACGTCGCCGGAGCCGACGAAGCCGTTGAGGAACTCGAGGAGATCAAGGACTTCCTGGCAAGCCCCGGCAAGTTCCGCGCCATCGGAGCCAAGATCCCCCGCGGAGTACTGCTATTCGGCCCCCCGGGCACGGGTAAGACACTGCTGGCGCGCGCCGTCGCCGGGGAGGCCGGAGTTCCCTTCTTCAGCATCTCCGGGTCTGACTTCGTCGAGATGTTTGTCGGTGTCGGCGCCTCCCGGGTCCGTGATCTCTTCGAGCAGGCCAAGCAGAGCGGCCCCGCCATCGTGTTCATCGACGAGATTGATGCCGTCGGTCGCCACCGCGGTGCCGGTCTTGGCGGTGGCCATGATGAGCGTGAGCAAACCCTCAATCAGCTTCTCGTAGAACTCGACGGGTTTGACGTAAACACGGGTGTGATCGTCATTGCGGCCACCAACCGGCCCGACATCCTCGACCCGGCACTGCTGCGCCCGGGTCGGTTCGATCGGCAAGTAGTTGTCGATCGGCCTGATCTCAAGGGTCGAGAGGCCATCCTCGAGGTTCACGCCAAGGGGAAGCCACTCGAAGACGAGATCGATCTGGAAGCGTTGGCGCGGCAGACTCCCGGGTTCACCGGTGCCGACCTGGCGAACTTGATCAACGAGGCGGCGTTGTTGTCCGCCCGCCGCGACAAGAAGCTGATCTCGATGGCAGAGCTCGAGGAGGCAATCGACCGGGTGATCGCCGGACCGGAGCGGAAGAGTCGCGTGATGTCGGAAGATGAGCGCAGGCTCACCGCTTATCACGAGGGTGGTCATGCCCTGGTCGGGTTTGCCCTGCCGAATCTGGACCCGATTCACAAGGTGACCATCATTCCTCGTGGACGGGCCGGCGGTTACACGCTGGCGCTGCCCGTAGAGGACAAGAGCTACGCAAAGCGCAGCGAACTCGTTGACCAGCTTGCCTATGCTCTCGGCGGTCGCACCGCTGAGGAGCAAGTCTTCGGGGATCCCAGCACCGGCGCCTCGAACGATATCGA
>JASJEG010000235.1 GCA_030064765.1 Acidimicrobiia bacterium
GTGGCGAAGATCCCACCGAAGAGGAACACCAGCGTACCGGGAAGCGCCCGGCCCCCGGGGAGGGTGTCGACGAGCTGCCACCTCGCCGAGAGGGCCAAGAAGCCGATGACCAGCCCAGCACCGATCATGACGATGAGGGTTCGCTGAAGTGCGCCGACGGTGCGGAGGTGGGTCAACGACCGGTGATCCGTCCGACCGAGAGCCCGCAGGACCAGCTGTGACCTCGACAGCGTGACGATCGTGGGCACGCTCACCACGAACAGGACCAGCCAGAGCGGGACGAGCATCGACTCGTGCATCTTGTCGTACGCGCTGAACCGGAGTCGGAGCGACACGATCAGTCCGCCGCCGGCCAGCGCGAGCAGGATCACCGGCCACCACAGCGCGAAGGTCCGTGAGCGCCACTCCCGCCAGCGGTCGACGGGCGGTCGCTGCGGTTCGTCTTCCGCCATCTGTTTCAGGACGGCCCGCGCTCTCCAGCTGACGACGGCGGTCGCGGTCGCGACGCCGAACGCGATCGCGCTGAAGGCCATCCACGCCACCAGGAACGCCCGCGTCTCCGTGGCAGCTGCCTGTCGTTCCGCCGTCGTCTCGCGGCTCCCGGCGAACCCCTCGGCTTTCAGCTGGCCCTCGAGCCCCCGATCGTCACACTCGAACGCCTCGTCATCGGCCAACGCGATCGATGCCCACGAACGCAGGCACTGCGTGGTGTCAAGGGTCAGCAGGATCTGCCCGGTGGCGGACGGTGGATCTGCCCGGTGGTGGCCATCAGAACTGCCCGGTGGCGGCCGGGTGTTCTGTCCGGCAGGGTTAGTTGGTCAGTGGTGTCACCCCCTTGCCGTGGGTGGCTTGGGTGAGGCGGATGCTGTCGCCGGCGGTGAGGACGACGTGGGCGTGGTGTAAGAGCCGGTCGACGGTGGCGTTGGCGATGGTCTTGGGCATGAGCTCGTCGAAGCCGGCGGGGTGGAGGTTGGAGCTCAGCGCGATGGAGCGTTTCTCGTAGGCGGCGTCGATGACGCGGTAGAGGGCTTCGGCGGTCTCGGCTGCGACGGGGAGGAGGCCGATGTCGTCGATCACGATGACGTCGGCGCGCATGATGCGTTTGATCAACCGGCCCGTGGTGTCGTCGGCGCGGCCGCGTCGCACGATCTGACCGAGTGCTTCGAGGCTGAACCAGGTGACGTGGGCGCCGTGGTCGATTGCGGCGTGACCGAGGGCTTCGAGGAAGTGGCTCTTGCCGGTCCCGGACGGACCGCACACGACGACGTTCTCGTGGCGCTCCAGCCACTCGAGGGTCCGTATCGCTCGTTGGGTTGGGGCGGGGATCGAGCTGATGGTCTCGTCCCAGGTGTCGAAGGTCTTGCCGGTCGGGAACCCGGCGGTCTTGCGTCGGCTGTTGATCGATGACGCTCGGCGGCCGGCGAGTTCTTCGGTGAGCAACGCTCGGACGGCTTCGGCGGGGTCCCAGCGTTGGGCTTTGGCGGTGGCGAGCAGGTCGGGGGCGGTGCGGCGCATGTGTGGCAGGCGCAGCTCGCGCAACAGACCAACGACTTCGTCGACCGGCGACGCGCTGGCGCTCATTGCCCGAAGCCTTCCCAAGCGCTCGTGCCGTGCTGGAGTGAGTGCCCGTCACCTGCGGTGCGGTGGTCACCGGCGGGGTGGGCGGCCAGGATCGACGCGAGGTCACCGTCGGCGAAACGGGCGTAGGTGGCGGCGTGCCCGAGCGCCCAATCAACCGGGATCTGGCCGTGCAGGCGGGCGAGCTGAACGGCTTCGGCCATCTTCACCTTGACCCGGCTGGTTCCGGCCGATGCGGCCTCGACCAGCCACAGACGAGCCCCCTCACCCAAGGCCAAGAACTCGGCCTCCGCGGCGCTCGTCGGGCGCGGTTTGCGGGCCAACGGCCCGGCTGGGCGTGGCGGGTAGTGGGCGTCGTCGATCATCGGATGCCCCGGCGTGGAACGCTGGTGTCGGGCGACCTCGATTGGCCCCGAGGAGGAACAGTGGGTGACGACGACCTGGTCGCCGTCGATGCGCACCCACACCGTCTCATCGGCGAGGGTGTGGGGGACCGAGTAGAGGACCCCGCCGTAGCTGATCGTGGCCGACCATGACACCTTGCGGGTCTCACCGAACACCGTCGTGTAGGGCTGATCCGGCAACCGGTGCAGGCGTTGCTGTTCCTCGACCAGCATCTCGACCGGTGCCCGCCGTGTCGCCCGATGCTCGCGGGCGTTGACGTCGGCCATCCACGCCTCACACGCCTCGACCAGCTCAGCCCAGCTCGTGTAACCGTCGCGCAGGTTCGCCTTGGTCGGGACCAGGTCGGCCTTGGCGATCCGCACCGTCGCCTCCGAGCCGCCCTTCGATTCCGGATCAGCGGGCACACAGGTCGCGACCGTGATGCCGTAGTGGCCGCCGATCGCGACCATCTCGGGATGCCGTGAGGGGGACCCGATGAGTGGTCCAGTCGCTATGCGGCTTGGGGTTGGTTGATGGTCCACCGCTGGGCGAACTCGGTTGGGGTGAGGTCGCCGTGGGCGGTGTGGGGTCGGTTCATGTTGTAGTCGATCCGCCAGTCCTCGATGATCACTCGGGCTTCGAGGAGGCTGTCGAACTGCCAGCCGTTGAGCAGCTCGTCGCGGAAGCGGCCGTTGAAGCTCTCGATCCAGGCGTTCTGCCACGGCGAGCCCGGGTCGATGAACACCGACTCGGTGTGGTTGAAGCGGCACCAGTCCGCGACGGCGCGGGCGATGAACTCGGGTCCGTGGTCGAACCGGACGAACGCCGGTGCGCCGCCACGCTCGATGGCGAGCCGGTCGAGCACGGCGACGACGCCGTCGGCGTCGATGCGCCGGTCGACGTCGATCGCCAAGGCTTCGCGGGTGAACTCGTCGATCACGTTGAGCATCTTCAGAGTGCGGCCGTCGACGGTGACGTCGAACTGGAAGTCCAACGCCCAGAGCGCGTTGGGTCGGATCGGGCACATCGCACCGACGTGGGCGCCGATCCCACGCAGTGGCTGCTTGCGCTTCTTGGTGGGGACGCGGAGGCCCTCGTCGCGCCACAGACGCCGGATCCGCTTGTCATTCACCCGCCAGCCCGCTCTGCGGGCCGCCTTCGCCGCTCGCCGCCATCCCCACCTGGGCCGCTGGCGGGAGAAGTTCCGCAGGAACTCGCGCAGGCGCCGCTCCTCATCGCTGATCGGCGGCGGGTCGAGCCGCTGAGTGGAACGATGCTGGCCGACCACCCGGCAGGCTCGACGCTCAGAGACCCCGAACCGTGCGCGCAGCATGCTGACGGCTGCACGTTTGCGGTTCGGGGTCAGAAGTTTCCCTCCGCGATCTCCTTGAGCATCGACTTGTCCAGTTCGGCCTCGGCCAGCAGCTTCTTCAACCGGGTGTTCTCGGCCTCGAGCTCCTTCAAGCGTTTCGCATCGGAGGCCTTCATGCCGCCGTACTGGGACTGCCAGCGATTCCACGTCGACGGCGTCGTCTCCAGATGCCGACACACCTCATCGAGGTCCTGGCCGGCCGCGAGCAGCCGGTTGCCTTCGGCCAGCTTGCGGATGATCTGTTCCGGCGTGTGCCGCCGGCGCTTCTTGCTCATGTCGTTGTTGCTCCTCTACTTGAGAGTCGCACAACGACTGGACCACTACGAGGGTCGCACCTCACATGAGCCGCGCCCAGAAACCGAGCGACACCAATCATGAGGGGCTTGCGCGCCCTCGCCCGAGGGGATGTAGTTGGTGGTGGGCCCGGGTACGTCGTGAGGGGATGGCGCGGCTGAGCCCGTGCAACACCATGACGGAGGAGCGTGCAGGTGCCCCAGATTGTTGCTTCGAGCACGTGTGACACCCTCTTTGATCCTCGCTCCGGCCGGACCCGCTGTTGTTCCTCGATCCCGATGGAGGTGCGTGATGGATGTTCTTGTTGATGTGTGCGCGGCGTTGGACGTGCACAAAGACCAGGTCACGGCGTGTGTGCGCCGGTGGGCACGATCGGGTCGGAAGCGTCACAGCGAGGTCCGCACGTTCTCCACGATGCTGGCTGATCTGCGGGAGCTGCGTGCGTGGTTGGAGGCCGAAGGGGTCACGGTCGTGGGGATGGAGGCGACCGGGGTGTATTGGATGCCGGTCTGGTATGAGCTCGAAGACGCGGAGCGGTTCGAGTTGAAGCTGTTGAACCCGGCTCATGTGAAGGCGGTGTCGGGCCGCAAGACCGACGTGCGTGACGCGGTGTGGCTGGCTCGGCTGGTGGAGTGCGAGATGGTCGATTCGAGCTTCGTGCCGCCCCGTGAGATCCGCGAGTTGCGTGACGTGACCCGCTACCGCCGTCGGGTCCTCGAAGAACGCGGTCGTGAGCTGCAACGGTTGCAGAAGCTGCTCGAGGACGCCCAGGTCAAACTGGACTCGGTGGTGTCAGACATCAACGGCGTCTCGGCTCGGCTCATCTTGGAGGCGTTGTGTGACGGGGAACGCGACCCCGACGTGCTCGCGGATCTTGCCAAGCGCAAGCTGCGCGCCAAGATTCCTCAGCTGCGCGAGGCGGTCCCGGGCCGGTTCAACACCCATCACGCCCTGCTGGTCCGGGAGTTGTTGGCCCACATCGACTACCTCACCGATCTCGAGTCCCGTCTCGACGCTCGGGTCGATGAGTTGATCGCCCCTTTCAGTTGGGCCCGGGATCTGTTGGTAACGATCCCGGGCATCAAGGGCCGCAACGCCGAGAGCATCATCGCTGAGATCGGCGTCGACATGAGCCGATTCCCCAGCCCCGCCCACCTGGCGTCATGGGCCGGGATGTGTCCCGGCAACAACGAGTCAGCTGGCAAGCACCGCTCGGGCAAGGCCCGTCATGGTGACCCATGGCTGCAATCAGCGCTGGTCGAAGCCGGCTGGTCTGCGTCACGCACCCACAACACCTCGATGCGCGCCCGGTTCTACCGGATCGCCAAGCGCCGTGGCTACGAACGCGCCGTCTACGCCGTCGGCCACCATCTCCTCGTCGTGATCTGGTGGATGCTCACCGAACGCGTCCCCTACCGCGAGATGGGAGACGACTACCAGCAACGACCCGACAATCCCGACCGGCGTCGCCGCCACCTCATCCGACAACTCGAACAACTCGGCCTCGAAGTCGTCGTTCAACCCGCCGCCTGACACCCCACCGACAACAAGCCAGAGCACAGGTTCCAGAAACTACGTGACACCCCGAAGGGGATGAACTCGAACCCCGAGCCGAGCGAGTCGGTGTTCACGTACGTCTGGTACTCCATCACGAAGGCGTCGAGCGAGCCGT
>JASJEG010000236.1 GCA_030064765.1 Acidimicrobiia bacterium
AACACGCTCGAGGCATTCGGAGTTGAGGTGGTGGCAATTCCGGTAGGGCCCGACACCCGGTTCGTACCAACTAGCCGCCTTCTCGAGCAAGCCGGCCCGCTCGACGGTCTGATGCTGGCAAGCCCGGCCAACCCGACCGGCACTGCCTTGACATCGGACGAAATGGCCGACATCGCCACCTACTGCCGTAGCAACGGGGTGAGGCTGATTGCCGACGAGATCTATCACGGCATCGAATACGGTGGTCAGATTCCGACCGCGCTTTCGCTCGAACCCGACGCGGTAGTGCTGCAGAGCTTCTCCAAGTACTTCTCGATGACGGGGTGGCGTTTGGGCTGGGTCATCGCTCCTGAGGAACTCGTCCGCCCCATGGAGCGCCTGGCACAGAACCTCTTCATCTCCCCGCCGACGCTGTCGCAGCTGGCTGCCATCGCCGCGTTCGATGCCGCCGACGAGTTGGACCGCAACGTGGCCCGGTATGCGGAAAACCGCCGGGTGCTGATCGACGGCCTCGGTGCGGTCGGTCTCGACCATTTCGCATCGCCCGACGGGGCGTTCTACTTCTACATCGACGTCTCTCACTTGACGGACGACAGCCAGGAACTGTGCGCCATTTGGCTCGACGAGTTGGGCGTGGCCTGTACTCCCGGCATCGACTTCGATCCCGAGCAGGGCCATCGCTATGTGCGGCTTTCGTACAGCGAATCGACGCAAGACATCAGAACAGCCACAGAGCGGATCGCAGGGTGGGTAAGCGATTTCGACTCGAATCCGGGATGACTCAACCAAGCTCCGTTTTGTGCCGACGTAGAAGCTCATCTCGTCATTGACGGAGAGTGAGATGAGAGGCTTCGGCCGGCGAACAAGATGGATGAGTAGGGCAGCCCTGTTGCCTGTGGTGCTGGCATTGCTGGCGGCCGCTTGTGGTGACAGTGGGTCGGAGGAGACCACCACAGCTGCACCGCCCGAGACTACGGAAGCGGCTTCACCCGAAACGACGGCAGTCCCGGCCGAGACGACGACGGCCCCGGAAGAGACTCCGGCTGCAATGGCGGGCGTCACCTGTGACGAACCGGTCACGGTTGGTGTAGTCACGGATCAGAGCGGCGCGCTCTCTATCTATGGCTCCCACATCAACCGTGGTGTGCCGATTGGTTTCGCCTATGCAACTGGGGCGGAGGTCCCGGGCGACGGGCTCGCTGTCCCTGAGCAGACCTACATGCTCGACGATTGCGAGATCCGGGTTGTCTTCAAGGACGACCAGTCCAATGCGGAATTGGGTGCGGCTGCGGCACGCGAACTCATCGAGAGTGAGGGTGCTCAGATCATCATCGGTTCCATCAACCCAGGCGTGACCGCCACTCTGCAGGACATCGCCACTGCGAGCAACGCGATCCTGATTGCGGCCCCTACGGCGGCAAACGAAGTGACGGGCCAGGACTTCAATCCGAACACTTTCCGGGCTAGCCGCACTAACTACCAGGACGTCATCGCCATCTGCGATCAGCTTGTCAATAGCGACGGTTACCGAAGCTTTGCTCAGATCGCGCCGGAGTACGCGCTTGGCTTCGCCGGTGCCCAGTCCTACGAGGACGCGTGCACCCATTTCGGTGGAGAGTTCCTGGAGGAGGCCATCTTTGCCCCGACGAACACGACCGACTTCACTTCGTACCTGACTCCGCTGGCTGGTACAGACGCCGACGCCTTGCTGGTCACCTGGCCCGGTGGCGGCTTCGTGCGTCTGATCGAGACCGCCATCGAGCTCGGAGTCATCGACGACGACACCGTTCTCGGCGCGCCATTCGTCGACAACGTGGTCATGCCTGCCTTCTTTGGAGGTGTGGTTGGGACCACTTCGGTGGTCTCCTATCACCACGGTGTACCGGACAACGCCGCAAACGACTATCTGATTGCCAATCAATCCGCCGTCGGCGGGACGGACCCTGATCTATTCGATGCCGACGGTATGAACGCAGCCATCATGGTCGTGGAGGCCCTCAAGGTCACCGGCGGCGCAGCAGATGCCGATTCGTTGAAAGCCGCCCTCGAGGGGATGACCTTTGAGGGCCCAAAGGGCCTGATCGAGATTCGCCCCGAGGATCACGTTGCAGTTCAGGACATGTACGTCGTAACGCTGGAGGGGTTCGATGCTGCCGGGCCCAGCTACGAGAACGTGGCAACCCTTCGCCCGGCGCCACCGTGTCTGCTCGAGGGGGAATACATCGCCCGCTGCGGCGACCTCCCGGTTGGGTCGCTCAATCGTTGACAACACAGGGACGGGACGACTCAACTGAGCCCATATTCCTGCCGACGTTGAAGAGCATCTGGTGCAAGGAGGGACGATGACAAGCACCCGGTTGATACTTGCGCTGGCACTCGTTGTGCTCGCAACTGGCTGCAGCGATGATGGCGCCGAGACGACCACATCCACTTCGGCTGCGCCGCCAGTGACTACGGCCGCTCCCGAGACGACCACCACGGCGGCTCCGGCCACGACGGTCGCGCCTACCACCACGACGACCACAACAACCGAACCGCCACCTGCCGGACCTCCGGCCGGATCGGTCTTGATCACCGGCGAAGAGGGAGTGTTCGTGGCAACGCTCGACGGCGTGGCGGCCAAGGTGATCGACGCCGACGAGGCGGCGGTCAACGGGCTGATTGACTTCGCCATCGACGACACCCGAGGTGGGATCGTGTTCCAGCCCAACCGTGGTTCCTGGTTCTTCAAGGGAAGCGACTCGATTGTCTACTGGGTACCCATGGGTGCAGGGGCCTATCAGGAATTGCTGGTTCCCGCTGCCGACCAGGGGCTTGCCCTCGAGGATGTCGCCGAGCATGAGACCTCCACCGCCGTCTACTACACCCGTACCGAGGGTGGAAATGACCCAGCGGCCACCTTGCAGACCTTGCGCCAATTCGACCTCGACACCAAGGCAGTCACGGAGATCGCCGTTGTCGGAGGCTGGGAGTCTGGTTCGTCTCCGATCTCCGTAGGCGGAACGTCCATAGTGAAGAATTCGGGAGCAGAGGGTTTCGTGTGGATCGACTTCATGGACCTCACCGGGGTCGAGTTCGACTCGCCAGCGAATCCGTTGCCGGTAGACGAGTTCGACTGTTTCCCCGACTGCTTCTACTACGCAGATCTCTCTCCCGATGGCACGAAGGTGGCATTGGGTCGGCTGGCGCCCAACGCCGATGGATTCCCGACCACCCCCGAGATCGAGGTTCGTGACGTCGTCACGGGTGATCTAGAGCTTGCGGTCTCGCTGCCCGACGTGGCGGCGTTCCCGTGGATTCACTCGCTGGATCTGAGCGACACCCATGTGCTGATCAATATCGTCGAGGAGGGCTCGGAGTATCCGGTTGCCACCATCGTCGATATCGCCTCCGGGGGATTGACAACGTATGCGGCACCGGTCGGTGGAGTAGCCCGTTTCCTGCGCTCGATGCCGGACCTCGCCGGCGTTCCCAGCTGGCCCTAGAGGAGCCCGCTGAGCAGTACATGTCACCCGCCTCGGCGACCAGATCATCTCCGCTCGCTGCGTCCTCGCGAACCGGCTAGTGCCGGTTCGTTGGCAGTTTCTCGCAGAAACTGCAACGTGCGTGCCGCACGCCTCGCCGTTACTTCGTCCAGTAGCGGCTGCGGCGAAGTCCTTGCGAACCGGAGCGCCTGATCGCCGATTCGAGCAACGGCACTACTCAGCAGACTCCTCGAGGCCAACTCGGCAGACTCCTGGTGCAACGGCACTACTCAGCAGACTCCTCCAACGCCTGGTTTTCGCGCTCTTGGCGAAAACCGGTTGAACCCGCCTCCCGCTTCGTCGTAACATGGCAAAACTGAATACTGATTCAGTATTCAGTTTCTCGGGATGAGGGACCGGGACAACGGAGGGAGGAGGGATGGCCGACACGCTTGCGGCTGGCCAAAAGCCACCCGCAACGGCGAAGGGTCGCGCCACGCGCCAAGCCATCCTCGAAGCCGCTGAAGAAGTATTTGGCGAACTCAGCTACGACCGAGCCTCGATCGCAGAAATCACCCGCCGCGCCGGAGTCGCCCAGGGAACCTTCTACGTCTACTTCCCGGACAAGAAGGCCGCCTTCGTTGAGCTGGTACATGTGCTCAACCACAATCTGCGGCGGGCGATATCCGAAGAGGTCGCCGGTCTCGAGAATCGGTTCGAGATCGAGCGGGTCGGTTTTCGCACCTTCTTCGATTATGTCGTTCACCACCGTCCCCTCTACCGGATCGTCCGTGAGTCCGAGTTCGTGGATCCAGAGACCCATCGCTGGCACTACCACACAATCGCTGAGAGCTACATCCGCGGTCTCGCCAAGGCGCAAGGCGAGGGCCAGATCTCCGATCAAGTCTCAGCAGAGACGATGGCTTGGGCGCTGATGGGCATCGCCGAATTGATCGGTGCCCGCTACGTCCAGTGGGAAGGACGGCCTCCGCCCGACGAAACCCTCGACGAAGTCATGACCTTCATCGCCTGTGCCATCAGCCCGTCAAGGAGTGAGCAATGACCGACGACTTCCAAATGGGCATCGTCTCGACGGGGATGCATCTGCCGGACACCGTGATGACGGCAGAGGAGATCGCCGAGGAGAGCGGTCTCCCGCTGTGGGTGGTCAAGGAGAAGCTCGGCATCAACCAGAAGCACGTTCCCGTCGACGGGCTGCACCCGAATGCAATGGCGGTCGAGGCGGGCAAACAGGCAATCGAGAAAGCCGGGATCGATCCGAGTGAGATCGATGTCCTGCTCTGCACAACCGAGGAGTGGAAGGAGTACAACCTGTGGACGGCGGGGATCGATCTCGCCTACGAGCTCGGTGCCACCAACGCCTGGGGCATGGATATGCATATGCGTTGCGCTACCACCATCGCCGCCCTCAAGCTGGCCCGTTCGTTGATGCGGGAGGACCCAGACATTGACACGGTGATGATCGCAGGCGGCTACGTCATCGGGCACTTCATCGATCACAGCAACCTGCGCACCTCCTTCCTCTTCAACATCGGTGCTGGGGCGGGCGCCATGATCGTCAAACGCGACTGGCCAGAGAACCACGTTCTCGGCACCCACCTCATGTCCGATGGATCGATGAGCCGCCACGTCATCGTGCCCGCCAGCGGAACCGTCAAACATCCCACCGATGACGCTGTTGCCGCCGGAGAGTTCAAGTTCGACCTGGTCGAGCCGGAGGCGATGAAGGACCGGCTCAACGAGGTCAGCATCGACAACTGGATGCACTGTGTTGACGAAGCGCTGCGCAAGTCGGGCACCAGGG
>JASJEG010000237.1 GCA_030064765.1 Acidimicrobiia bacterium
CCGCCTCCTCAAACACCCCCACGTCGGGTTCCCTCTAGTTCGCCAGCCGGTACTCGATCGAGTTGCCGCGCTTGCCGACCACGTCGCTGGCACCGCTGTGTCGTAGGCAGTAGGCCATCTGTTGCGCGATTCGCAGCGGGCATGGCGCGGCCGCTGCGATGTCGCCGGTGGTGAAGGGGTCCGGCAGATCATCCGGCAGCAGGTCAACCAGGTCGGCAGGCTGGCTGATGGTGGTCGTCCCCTCGACCCTGATCAGGCGTCGCTCGGTCACCACCCAACCACGGCGTCGCCACGCCTTCCGGGGATCGTGGCTGCGGTATTCGTCCTCGACCGTGAGCACCAGCTGAATCTCGAGGCCGGGATGGGCGATGAGGTCGGGGAAGCTGACCAGCTCTGCAAACAGATCCTGCACCGAGCCGCGCTTGGGTGAGCGCCGTCGGCCCAGCACAGTGCCGTCTTCGTCGAGTCGCACGATCGTCTTCTGCATGGTGATCGGGTGGATCACCCGGACCCGGTGACCGGCCGCCAGCAAATCCCGGAGTTTGCGCTTCATCGACGAGAACCCTCTGGTCTGAACCTCGATCAGCAGATCATCCCGGACAACGTCGATCACGTATCCGTCGATCGTCACCTCGAATCGATCGCCGTCCTGGGCGCACCATTGCTTGAGCGAGGCGTGCAGTGGCTTCTCTCGCAACGTGCCGATGTGGGGAGGGGAAGTCGCCATCGATTCGATCGTACCCGCCCCACCGTGAACCGCCTGGGATGCTCGGCGCCGGCTGTGAACGGGCCCGGGTTCGAATCAGTTACTGTCTCGGCGCCATGCTCGAGTTCGCCGTATCCGCTTTCCTGTCGTTCCTGGTGATTGTCGACCCGGTGGGATTGGCCCCGCTGTTCCTCGGTATCACCGCCGGTCGGTCGCGCTCCGAGCAGAACACCATCGCTCGCAATGCAGTGCTCATCGCTGCCGTGGTCATCATCCTGTTCGGCATCGGAGGCCGTTCGCTGCTCGGCTATCTCGGAGTGAGCATCGATGCGTTGCGGATCGCCGGCGGCATCCTGCTGTTCAAGCTGGCCTTCGACATGATCCTGGCCCACCGGGAAAGGGCAACGGCTGAGGAGCAGACCGAGGCCGCCACCCGGGACGACGTGACCGTCTTTCCGCTGGCGATCCCGCTGCTGGCGGGACCCGGCGCCTTTGCCACGGTTCTCGTGTTCGTGGCGCGGGCCGATGGTCGACCCGAGTACCTGGTTCTCCTCTTGGGAGCGGTGGTGCTCGTGTTGCTGCTGGCCTGGGCCGCGCTGCGGCTTGCCGGGCAAGTCACCGAGCTTCTCGGCTTCACCGGCATCAACGTTATTACTCGTGTCTTTGGAATCATCTTGGCGGCCCTGGCCGTGCAACTAGTCGCCGACGGCGTGCTGGCGCTGTGGCGCTCCTAGCCCCGGCCGGTGTGGCTCCGAGTGGTGATGTTCCCTGGGTCGGCGGGGCGATCCGTACCGTCACCGAACCCGCGACTTCGCAATAGGCTGGTGCACTCCAAATGGCTTTGGATGCATGTGATTAGATTCCTAATCTTGCGGCACGGAAGGAGCACCTCTAGCCAATGACGCTGTCTGCCTATCTGCCAATTGCCCTCGCCTTCATCCTCGCCGTGGGTTTTGCCGCCGTCAGCCTCACCATTTCGCGGCTCCTCGCCCCGAAGCGCCCCACCCCCGAGAAGCTCGCCCCGTACGAATGCGGGATCGTGCCGTTGCAGGAGCCGGTACAGCGTTTCCCCGTGAAGTTCTATCTCGTGGCGATGCTGTTCGTGATCTTCGACGTCGAGATCATCTTCCTGTTCGCCTGGGCGGTGCGCTGGGAGTCCTTCGGGTGGGGTGGCATAGTGATGATGGGCATCTTCGTCCTGCTCATCATCGAGACTCTCGTCTACGTGTGGAAGCGCGGCGCCCTCGACTGGAACGTCGCCAGGCGAGCCCGCTACCGGCGTGTGGTTGCTCCCGCTGAGTCCGTCACCACCGGGACTCAGGAGGAAGCGGCGTAATGGCGCATCAGTCGGGACCCTCGGGGTTCTTGCTCACAACCTACGAAAGCGCCATCAACTGGACGAGGACCCGTTCCATGTGGGCGGCAACCTTTGGGCTGGCGTGTTGCGCCATCGAGATGATGGCAACCGGGGCCGCCCACAACGACCTGGCGCGTTTCGGCATGGAGGTGTTTCGTGCCTCCCCCCGCCAGGCCGACCTGATGATCGTCGCCGGGCGAGTGTCACAGAAGATGGCCCCGGTGCTCCGTCAGGTATACGACCAGATGTCAGAGCCGAAGTGGGTCATTTCGATGGGGGCGTGTGCCTCCACGGGCGGCATGTTCAACAACTACGCGTTGGTGCAAGGGGTCGACCAGGTCGTTCCCGTGGACGTGTATGTGCCCGGATGCCCACCGGGGCCCCAGTCTTTGCTGCACGGCATTCTGATGTTGCAGGACAAGGTCATGGCCGGGGAGATCACGCGATGAGCATGCTCGAGCAACTGACCGCCGCCTTCCCCAGCGTCGATTTCGAGCAGGTGCTCGACCCGCCCCAAGATGTTGCTCACGTTCCGGCCGATGTCTATCTCGACTTCGTTGCCGCAGCCAAGACGGCCGGGTTCGACGTATTCGTGAACCTGTGCGGCGTCGACTACTTGCGGCGCGACCCCCGCTTCGAGGTCGTCGTCAACCTGCTGTCGTACGAACCGCCGGCCCGACTCCGGCTGCGGGTGGGCGTGCCCGCTTCCGATCCCACCGTGGCCACCATCACCGGCGTTTTCCCCGGAGCCAACTTCTACGAACGGGAAACGTTCGATCTCTTCGGCATCGTCTTCGCCGGCCACCCCGATCTGACCCGACTTGTCCTGCCCGACGACTGGGAGGGCCATCCGCTGCGCAAGGACTACTCGGTCGGCTCCGTACCCGTCCGGTTCAAAGGATCTCCCAAGGCAACATGAGCGATACACCAAACGTAGTAACCGGCGATCTCGAAGCCCCGACGACGGAGGCCCCGCAAGAGCCGCGTGATGCGGCGTCCGCAGCGGCCGACGCCCGCCGCGAGGTCCACGACATGTGGGTTGCCGGTACCGAAGAGCCCGAGTGGATGCGCAGCTACACGAACGAGGGCGCCCAGGAGATGCTGGAAGCGGATCAAGATCCGGCTCGCGAACTCCACCGCGGCACGGTGGTCGAAGACGACTTCATGGAGGACGAACCTGCCGACGACGATGAGTTGCAGATCCTCAACATGGGTCCGCAGCATCCGTCTACTCATGGCGTCTTGCGGCTGCACCTCGAGCTCGACGGGGAGACCATCCGCCGGGTCAAGCCGATCATCGGTTACCTCCACACCGGCATGGAGAAGACGGCAGAGACGCTGACCTACATGCAGGGCTCGACCAACGTCACCCGCATGGACTACCTATCCCCGATGCATATGGAGCT
This sequence comes from Acidimicrobiia bacterium, assembly GCA_030064765.1. Classification (GTDB taxonomy): domain Bacteria; phylum Actinomycetota; class Acidimicrobiia; order Spongiisociales; family UBA5794; genus JAAETI01. Next base: position 3,470 of record JASJEG010000237.1, read on the forward strand.
GGCTTTCTCGCTGGCGGTCGAGTCGCTGCTCGGCGTCGAGATCCCAGAGCGGGGTCAAGCAATCCGGGTGCTGCTCACCGAGCTGAACCGAGTATCCAGCCACCTGGTGTGGGCCGCCACTCAGGGCACCGACCTCGGTGCAGTGTCAATGCTCATCTACGGGCTGCGCGACCGCGAATACATCCTCGAGTTCTTCGAGAAGACCACCGGGCTGCGCATGAATCACAACTTCATCCGGCCGGGTGGAGTTGCCGCCGACCTTCCCGATGGTTGGGAAGAGGACGTCGAACAGATCATCGAAAAGGTTTCGCAGGGAGTCTCCGAGTACGAGGAGCTCCTCAACGGCAACCCCATCTTCCAGGATCGGACGATTGGCGTCGGTGTCATCACTCCTGAGGAATGCAAGGCTCTCGGCGTCAGCGGTCCTATGGCCCGCGCCTCGGGCATCAAGTGGGACATCCGCAAGGCCTTCCCCTACAGCGGCATCGACAAGTACGACTTCGAGGTGCCGACGGGCAAGCACGGCGATGTATGGGACCGCTATCAGGTTCGTATCGCCGAGATCTGGCAGTCGCTCGGGATCGTCAGGCAGGTGTTGGAGACGATGCCGGCCGGCGACTACCGGACTCCGGACCGCAAGGTGACGCCGCCGCCGCGGAAGCGCATCGATGAGTCGATGGAAGCCTTGATTCACCACTTCAAGCTGTTCACCAGCGGCTACAAGGTCCCGGTGGGCGAAACCTACCGAGCGATCGAGTCGCCCCGCGGCGAGCTCGGCATGTACATCGTGTCGGATGGGCGGGAACGCCCTTGGCGGATGCATGCCCGCACCCCGTCGTTCAACCACGTCCAGGCGCTGCCCACGATGATGACCGACTCGTTGGTCGCCGACATCGTTGCCACCATTGCCTCAGCCGACCCTGTGCTGGGAGACGTCGATCGATGAAGGACGTCGTGCTGACCGCCGAGGAGTCTGAAGTCATTGCAGACTGGAGTGCGGCCTCGCAACAACGCGCCATCGAAACTCTGGGCCGCTACCCGGAGAAGCGTTCGGCGGTGATGCCGCTGCTCTTCCTGTCGATGATCGAAAACGGTTACGTGACCGATGACGGTATGCGGCAAGTGGGTGTCCTCACCGGGCTCTCGCCCGCTCAAGTGCAGTCGGTCGCCAGCTTCTACACCATGTACAAGCGGGAACCCATCGGCGACTACCTAGTGGGGGTGTGTACCTCGATTTCGTGCTTCCTGCTGGGCGCCGACGACGTGCTGGCCGCCATCGAAGACGAAACCGGCGTTCCCGACGGTGAAACCGGCGGCGACGGGGCTTTCAGTGTGGAGCACGTCGAGTGCAACGGCGCCTGCGGTGGCGCTCCCGTCGTGTTGGTCAACTGGGAGATGATCGAGAGCGTGACGCCGGACAAGGCCCGCGAGCTGATCCGCTGGCTGCGCAACGGCCGTCCCGAGGTTGTCAATACCGAGGAGATGCAGCAGCTGTTCGGTGGAGAGCGGTCCTTCGACTGGGGCATCAAAGAGGCCGAGGGGGCAGTCCTTCCGGTTCCGGCTTTTGGACCTTTCGGGTCGGCGAAGGAGGGGACGTGAGGCGCGCCTTTTCCACCCCCCTCGCCCGGCTTCGCCGGTCGATCCCCCCTTCAAGGGGGGATGGTCCCGGAAACAACCCTCCCCTGGAGGGAGGGTCGTTGGGGGGGGGGGCACCCTGGGGGGGGGGGGGGCCCACACGTATTTTCTCACACCCCGGGGTGGGCGCCCCCCCCCCCCGCCCCCCCCCCCCCCCGCGGGG
>JASJEG010000043.1 GCA_030064765.1 Acidimicrobiia bacterium
TTGTCCATCGCCGAGGGAAGCCGGAATCCGTGCTCGACGAGTACCTCCTTGCGGCTGCGGTCACCTGCGTACTGCCCATGAATCTGGGGGATGGTCACGTGACTCTCGTCGATGATGGTCACGTAGTCGTCTGGGAAGTAGTCGAGCAACGTGTACGGAGCTTCCCCGGGACTCCGACCATCGAGATGTCGCGAGTAGTTCTCGATGCCTGCACACGTGCCGATCTCACGCATCATCTCCATGTCGTAAGAGGTCCGCATCCGCAGCCGTTGCGCCTCGAGCATCTTCCCATGGTCCTGCAGTTCGGACAGCCTTCCCGCCAGTTCTGTATTGATGTCGTTGACGGCCCGCAACATGCGCTCCTGGCCGGCGACGTAGTGAGTAGCCGGATACACAAACAGCTCACGAAGCTCCTCGAGGATCTCGCCCGTCACCGGATTCATCCGCAGGATGCGGTCAATCTCGTCTCCGAAGTATTCGATCCGGTAGATGGCCTCGTCGTAGGCGGGAAATACCTCCAACGTGTCCCCGCGCAAACGAAACTTGCCCCGGACCAGATTGACCTCGTTCCGTTCGTATTGGATATCCACGAGGCGGCGCACGGCATCGCCGAGCGGGTATTCGACGCCACGGATCACCCGCAGCAATCTTCCTTCGTATTGCTCCGGCGAACCGAGGCCGTAGATGGCCGACACCGAGGCGACGATGATGACATCCTTGCGCGTGAGGAGTGCGGCCGTCGCTGCATGCCGGAGCCGATCGATCTCATCGTTCATGGTCGACTCCTTCTCTATGTAGGTGTCGGTCTGAGCGATGTATGCCTCGGGTTGGTAGTAGTCGTAGTAGCTAACGAAGTACTCGACCCGATTCTCCGGAAAGAACTCGCGAAACTCGTTGGCAAGCTGAGCTGCCAAAGCCTTGTTTGGTGCAAGCACGATCGTAGGCCGCTGGATCTGCTCGATGAGCCAGGCAACGGTTGCCGACTTGCCGGAGCCGGTAATCCCCATGAGCGTTTGGAACCGTTCGCCACGCTCGATACCTGCAGCCAGTTGAGCAACTGCCTCGGGCTGATCACCCGCCGGATCGAAATCAGATTGGACCTTGAAGGGATGCATAGCGGCAGCGTACCGGCTGTGGGTGACAGAAATCCCGGGCCGGCGTTCAGCCTCGCCCACGCAGCTGCCCCAACAACGCGCCGACCGCGGCCTCCAGCTCGTCGAGGTCTCCGGTGTTGGGTAGCACGTAGTCTGCCTGCGCCTCCCACTCCGCATCACTCAGCTGGGATTTCATGCGACGAGCTACATCTGCCACATCAGCTCCGCGTGCTGCTGCCCGCTGCATCCTGACACTCTCCGGCACCGTGACGACCACCCGCATCCATTTGGGCCCGAGCAGTTCCGAGCCAAGAGGAAGCTCCACCGCCACGTCGCGCCCGCCGGCCGCCTCTGTCCGCCGGATTATCTCTCTACCTATGTGGGGATGGGTCAGCGCTTCGAGCGCTGCCAGTTGCTCCCCATCACTGAAGACGATGTTGGCCAGGAGCTTGCGGTTGATCCGACCATGCTCGACAACATCGGGCCAGCGAGCGGCAACATCAGCGTAAGCGGCACCGTCAGGCTCGAGCACTCGATGGCCAATCCGATCGGCCTCGATCACGAGCAACCCCTGCTTGGCCAATATGCCCAGCACGGTCGACTTCCCGCTACCGATGCCACCCCCCACGATCAACCGCAGAGGCTTCATAACATTGCCCTCAGCTCTCATCGAGTCGACTGTACCCTGTGGCAATGCTCACATCTCACGATCCGTGGGAACAACGGCTCGACTGGGTCCTGAGCGCCGTCCTTTGGGCGTCGCTAACGCTGTCCGTCATTGTCAGTGCGGTAGGGCGCGGCGCCACGGCAACTGTTGGCGTCTCGGCTTTATTGGCCGCTGCTTGGGTGGTCGCTATGCAGGTTGTGCCCCGGCGGCTCCGCAACAGCGAGCAGTGGGGGGAGCCGCTGGCGGTTCTCGGCATCATCGTCGCTTTGATCGCAGTGGCGCTAACCGGGGGATCTGAGTCCGCCTACGTCATCTTCCTCGCCGGACCTCCCCTCTTTGCGGCCAGCTTCCTCGGAATGCGGATCGGGCTGGAAACCGGTGCTCTTTCGATCGTGGGCCTTTTCGTCATTGCTCGCGCCCTCGACCAACCCCTGCTCGACGAGTCCACAATTCAACCTGCGTTCCTCTACGCCCTGATCGTCATCACGTTCACTCAGGTACGTCGCATCCTGATCGAGACCAGCGAGCGCAGCGCTGCCTTGCAAGCAGCCACGGACCGGATCGAGCGTATTCGAAGCGCCCACACGCTGCTCATCAGCCTCTCAGAGCTGGCCAACACGCAGGAACTGAACCCGGTGACGATCGGCACTGTCGCGCTGCGCGATTTGGCACGCTCTGTGCCCTACGCCGCCGGCCGAGTCGATCTCGTCCGCGAGGACGGAGAAGCGGTGGTTGTCGCGGCCGAGGGTGACGTCAACGAGGAGGAGTCCACGACCTACCCGATTGAGATGCGAGGTTCCCTGCTGGGCCGGATAGAGCTGTGGCCTCATCCGGGCGAGCAACTCGACCAATACTTGCCGGCGATCCAGCCGATCGTGCGCCAGGTAGGCCTCGCATTTGACAACGTGGCGCTGCTGCAGCGCATCGCCCATCGGACGGTCCACGAGGAACGGGTCCGTCTGGCCAGGGAGCTCCATGACAACATCGGTCCGTCGCTCGCTTCGCTGGGATTGCGGCTGGACATGCTCATCCACGGAAGCGGGAATGATGCTGAGCTCGTTCGCCATCTCGAAGGGACCCGCGAGGCGGTCACAGACTTGGTCGAAGAGGTGCGAACTACCGTGTCCGACCTGCGCCACGACAACGTTGCGTCGATCGTCGAGCAGGCCTACGAGGTTGCAGCTGAAGCGGTCGGCTCTGGACCGGAGATCTCGGTCGATATCGACGAGCATCGCCCACCCCGACCAGCGGTTGCCGTCGAGTTGCGGGCCATCCTGGCGGAGGCCGTCCGCAACGCCGTAGAGCACTCTCGGGCTTCCGCTCTGCGGATCGAGGGGGAGGTCGATCGCGACAGAGGGCGGATCTCAATCATCGACAACGGCCGCGGGTTTGATAGCTCGCAGTTGCCCAAGGGACACTACGGCCTGCTTGGAATGCGAGAGCGCGCCGCGGAGATCGGTGGAACGCTTACCGTAGAGTCAACGAGCGGTCAGGGCAGCCGAGTTACTATCGCATGGGAGGATCACTGATGGCCATCCGGATCGTCATAGCCGACGACCACACCATGCTGCGTGAGGGTCTGTCGCAGGCGTTGGACAGTATTCCCGACATCGAAGTTGTTGCCACGGCTGCCGATGGCCGAGAGTTGATTACCGTCTTGGGCGAGGTCACTCCCGATGTCATCTTGGTCGACATCGAAATGCCACGGCTGAGCGGAATCGGAGCACTGCGCAAACTAGAGGGCGCACCACCGGCAATCATCGTCACCATGCACAGCGAAGACGAGCAACGTCGCAAGGCGGCTGCGGCCGGAGCCAAGGGATTTCTCTCCAAGTCCGCACCCTTGCCGGACCTTGCAGCCGCAATCCGCGCAGTAGCCGCTGGAGAGGAATTACTGGACGCCGCTGCCACTGCCGACACACTCGACCGCCATCGCCAGCCGATACTCGACGAAGGTGCCGCAGCATTGACGAGCCGGGAACGGGAACTTCTCGCACTCTTGGCTTCTGGTGTGAGCAGCACCGAGGATCTCGCCGATCGACTGTTCATCTCGCAGAAGACGGTCAAGAACCACCTTGCCAGCATCTACGAGAAGCTCGCAATCACCGACCGGGCGCAGGCTGTTGTTGAGGCGATCCGCCTCGGCATCCACCGCTGAGCAACCTGCACAACCCGAGCGTTCTCCCGGCACCCACCCAAAGTGGCCGGATTGACCACAGATGGTGACCAGAATGAGCCGCAGGCCCTATTGCTGTTCCCGCTGCAGCGTCCATAATCGAGAACGGATCGACCCTGCCAAGGAGGAAGAAGACCATGCTCCATATGTGGACTGCACTGATGAACCGGGACGAAGAGGGCGCCAGCCTTGTTGAGTACGCTCTCTTGGTCGCCCTGATCGCCATCGTGGCGTTGATCGCTATCACCGCCGTCGGCGACTCGGTTTCCACCAACTTCAGCGAGATCGCAGCAACCCTGTAAACACAGGACATATCAGCTGTGAGAAGGGCTCCATTGGAGCCCTTCTTCGCGTTACGAACGAGTTCCGGGGCACTTCCCCAATCCGCTTCTGGATCAAACTCTCCCACGGGCGAACCACAATCCGGCCACCAAACGCGCCGCTCCAGGTAGCATCGCTTCCCGAAGGCCGTCCCAGCCACCCGTTGGCGGGCCGCCTCAGACCTCCCCCATTACGACGAAGTAGTCGTCGCGGTAGCGGTACTCCCACCCGAGGAGCTCGAGGTAGCCGACTATGGGCCAATCGCTGGAAACGAGCACCTGATCGATTCCCCACGTCGCAAACGTCCCCTCGACATTCACTCCCGACTTTGTGTCGTGGAATGTGCGGAAGCCTTCCTCGCCATATAGCTCGGCCCGATCGTCGATGAAGACCGCAACTTCGGGCCAATCGGCGTAGATCAGATAGCCGCCGACTGCGCTTCCGTTGAAGAGCGGACCCGGCTCCAGGGCGGCGACGGCCGCGCGCTCCGGAAAGCGCTGCTCGTTGAGTTCGACAGGCTGAACAAGCCCGATGACGCCGACCGCAACCAGCGCAGCCGCTATCCCCCAATTGATGAGGTAGGCCTCACTGCGTGCCTTGCGCTCCGCGGCCGGGATGGCACCAGCAGCGCGTATGGCGAAGGGTGCCAGCACAATTACCGCAGGCCATACGTTGCGTTCCGCCAGCAACCCAAACGTGGCAAATGGAAGTATCAGCCATAGGTCGCGAGGCGCGATACGACCCAGTGCAGCTGCCGTGATCACCGCAAGGATCACCAGCAGTAGCGGCACCAGGAACGGATTGGAGAAGTCCGGGGGTTGCCACTCCGAGATCAGCTCGAGCGCACCCCGATTTCTGAGGAACTGGAGCACGATCCACCACACACCGAGCCCGTGGGCGGTTAGTGCCGTTGCCAGCCCAGAGAACACGACGGCAATGAGCTGCCGACGCGACTTCCTCCGCAGGCCGTCGAGCAGTAGATAGCCAAGACCTACTGCGAACATCCCGTGAATCGACGCCCAGAGCCAGAAGAGCACCGGCAGCAACCACAGCGGCCGTGGTCGCATATGTGTTACGGCCACTACTGCGGCCAACAGCAAGAATCCGAAGAGCGCGGGACGGGCGACACCGAACGGTGTTCCCTGCCAGATGAGGAGCATCAGGCCGGCGAAGGTCACCAGCGATCGGCGCCCCCCGACCTGATGGACGACCAAACCGAGGAGTAGCAGCGTCACGGCCATGAATACGAACTTCATGAGCGGCACCCAGCCGATTCCGCCCGTGAGGTTCTCTAGCCAGCCGTAGCCGAGCTCAAGCAACCAGGACTGAGTTCTCCAGGCCTCCGCCAGTGCCGTGAAGGAGAAGGGGTCGGCGCGCAACACCTCTCCGGTCTCCAGCTGTAACGTCCCGGCGCGCACGTGCCAGAGAAACGAGTTGTCACCGATCGGCAGAGCTGCCCGCCAGGCCACGACCACAAACGGAATCAGCAGCCGCAGGTGGGCGATCCTGAGCCGGTCCACGGGCTCAGAGAATCGAGTCGGCGATCTGAATGGCCGCAGGCCCGAGGAGGACCGTGAAGATGCCGGGGAAGATGCAGAGCACCAAGGGGAACGTCATCTTCACAGGAGCTGCAAAGGCGCGTTCCTGGGCACGCAACCTCCGCCTGACTCGCATCTCATCCGCTTGCACCCGAAGCATGCGAGAGATCGACACACCAAACGCATCAGCCTGGGTGAGCGCCATGATGAATGTGTTCAGGTCATCGACGTCCGTCCGCTCGGCAAGCGACTTGAGCGCCTGATTGCGGCTGACGCCAACCCGGGTCTCCTGGAGCATGCGCGAGAATTCGTCGCTGAGCTCGCCCGGCACGTTCTGGACCACCCGACCCAGTGCGCCCTCAAAGCCCAACCCGGCCTCAACGCTGATCACGAGCAGGTCGATCACGTCGGGGAGATCCCGCTCCATTTGGGCCTTCCGCTCATCAACCCGCCGGGTGAGAATCGCCTCGGGTCCTAAGAGGCCCAGCAAGAGCGCACCGACAGTTGCCGCAAGGCGGGCGTTGCCGGTGAGCACACCCTGGACGTACCAAGCAAGAATCACGCCCGCAATGAGCACTATGACCCTGATGGCTGCCCACGAGTTGGCGTCCAGGCGAGGCGTCCAGCCGGCAATGATCAACTTCTTGTCGACCCGAGCCCCCCAGCCCTGCGGTGTGTAGCGCATTGCAAACCGACCGACGCCCTGAAACATCGGAGCGACGGCGCGTTCGCCGAAACCCTTTTCCAGAACTTCCGCCCGGCTTTCGCGCAAACCCGCCAAACGGCGCGAGGCGCTTGCCCGGGCCTTGATCACGCCGTTGCCTACGAAGATCGTGGCAGCACCGAGAGTCACGCCGACGGCCAGTGCAGCAAATAGAGCTTGATCCATCAGACTTCCACCTTCACGATCCGCGACAGCCAGAAGATTCCAACTAGCAGCAGGCCAAACGCCCCTCCGAGGGCAATCAGACCCCAATTCGAGTCGAGCATCGGCTGCAGGTAATCCCGCCTCGTTGTGAACAGAAAGGCAAACAGGAAGAACGGCAGAGATCCAAGCACAATTGCAGAAACACGACCCTCAGCAGTGAGCGCTTTCATTTCGCGTCGCAGCCGATTGCGCTGCAGCATCGTGTCTGCTGCGGTCTGCAGAACCTCGGCTAAGTTTCCGCCGACTTCACGCTGGATACTGATGGCCAGCACAGCCCAGTCGAAGTCCATCGATTCCATCCGGTCGGCAACCTGCTTCAGCGCAGCGACAGGCGATCGACCTAGACGGGTCTCGTTCATGGCCCTGCCAAATTCCCGCGCCGTTGGTTCCGGAGCCTCCGCGGCTACGGCTTCGACCGCCTGGAGCAGCGAATAACCCGATCGCAGCGACGTTGAAAGCAGATTCAGGGTATCGGGCAATTGGTTCTCGAACTTGGTCTTGTGACGCGCTGCGATGGTTTGAATCATCACGACTGCGATCGCCAACATCACCGCGGCGGCAATTGCCCCCCACACTGCGCTCTGTTGGAGGACGGTCACGATCAAACCGATCACGACTGCGATCCCAACGATTCCGGCTATGGCCTCACCCGGTCGCAGGGGCAGGTTGGCCTGATCGAGCGCGGTTTCGATCTGGTTGATAAACCCGCGGTCGCGTGCGATGTCCTCAGCTCCGCTAACGAAACGACGCAGCAGCGGAATCCGCGCAAAGCGGCCGCCGTCCTGGTTGCCCTCGGAGTAAGCACCGAGACGTCCCTGTAGATCTCGTTCCACCGAGGAACTCGGACTGAACAGAATCAAGATCAGCAGGAACAGCGCCACCCCGGCGCCAATTGCAGCCGCGAGCAGAAACAGCGACAGCCGGCCGCTTGACCCAGAACTCTGGGCGAGAGCTGGCGAAGCAGTGACGCCCAGAATTGTCACCGCGAGAGCCGCTACGAGGAGCACCCGGCGCATGATCTACCGGCCCGCAAACGGCTCTGGAGCAAACAGCTCGGCAGGCAGATTGATGCCATAGTCCGTCAGGCGGTCGCTGAAGCTCGGTCGGATACCGGTTGCCTTGAGGCGTCCCTTGTAACGACCATCCGAATCGACACCCATCCCGTAGTCGAACAGGAAGAGGTCCTGGGTGGTGATCACGTCGCCCTCCATGCCAACGACTTCCGTGACCTGGGTTACCCGACGGCTGCCATCACGCAGACGATTCAGGTGAACGATCAGATCGACCGCTGAAGACACCTGCTCACGGATAGCCCGCACCGGCAGGTCCATACCGGCCATCAACACCATGGTCTCGATACGAGCCAGGGTGTCCCGTGGCGAGTTGGAGTGCACGGTGGTCAATGATCCATCGTGGCCGGTGTTCATGGCCTGGAGCATGTCCAGGGCCTCGCCACCGCGGACCTCACCGACGACGATGCGATCGGGACGCATACGCAGCGTGTTGCGCACCAGATCGCGGATCGTAACCCGACCTTGGCCTTCGATGTTGGCCGGCCGACCCTCGAGGGAGAGCACGTGCATCTGGTTGAGGCGAAGCTCGGCAGCGTCCTCAACGGTGATGATCCGATCAGTGTCGGGAATGAAGCTCGACAGGACGTTGAGCAGCGTCGTCTTACCGGAACCGGTACCGCCGCTGACGATCACGTTGAGCCGGCCGTAGACGCAGCGGCGCAAGAACCCGGCTACCTGCTCGCTCATCGCACCCATCTCAACGAGTTGATCGGACGTGAACGGGTCGGCGGAGAACTTCCGGATTGTGAGGAAGGGGCCCCCGATCGCAAGGGGATGGATTACGGCATTGACACGAGAGCCGTCCGGGAGACGAGCATCGACCATGGGGGTCGACTCGTCGATCCGACGACCAACCTGGCCGACGATCTTCTCAATGATGCGCTCGAGGTGAGTTGCATCCACGAACCGCGTGTCGGACAAGCTGAGCCGGCCGGCTTGCTCGATCCAGACCTGGTGCGGTCCGTTGACCATGACTTCCGTGATACCCGTATCAGAGAGGTAGGGATCGATCGGACCGTAGCCGAGAACGTCGTCGGCGATCTCCTGAAGCAAAGCAACCCTGTCGGCTCGCGCCAAAGGAACCGACTCTTCTTGATCGAGCGCCCACTCGAGCATCTCCATGACCCGAAGCTTGAGCTCGGCATCGCTCATCTGGCGGTCGTAGAGCATCGGACCGAGACCCTCAACCACCTTGTAGTGGAGCTTGCGCCTCAGTTCCTGCACTATCTCTTCGCGGTGACCCTCAACGGTCACTTCGGCAGCCTTGGCCGCCTTTACCCGATCGGCGAGACTCATTGCTCGACCCCTTTACTCTGGCTCATGGTCATCTGAACCATCGGCGCTTCGAGCCGTCACCTTCAGCATCTTCGAGAAGGTCGCTCTCATCGAGCGCCAACTGGGCGACACCGCGCAGATCGCGGGCAACCCGGCTGCGCGGGTAGAGCGTCACAACGGGCTCACCCTCGTTCACCGCACGCGGGACGAGCTTGTCCGATGACACCGCAGCCTGAACTTCCAGGCCGAGCGATCGCTCCAACTCACCAATGTCGAGGCGAGCCTTGGAATTCACGCGGTTCAGTACCAACTTCATCTTTTCGAATGGGAACTTGATCAGGCGGAGCGTGTCGAGCGCAAGCTTGGCGTTCTTGACCGCCGGCAGGTCCATGTCCACGACGAGCAGAACGACATCGGAGCGCTCCAGGATGGACAAGACAGGCTCGTCCAGGAACGGCGCCGTATCGATCACGATGTAGTCGAACATCCGCTTGAGCATGCCGATCGACTTGACTACGACCTGGGTCGAGACCTCGTCGGCCAGAGATGGCTCCAGCGGCGCAGACAGGACCCGCATTCCTGATGCGTGACGGGCAAGGAGGCTGTCCAGTAGATCCTCGTCGAGCTTGTCAATGTCGCGCGCCACATCGACGATCGTATGGCGCGGGTCGATCTGCAACGAGATACAGACATCACCAAACTGCAGGTCGGCATCGAGAATCACCACCCGGGACGGGTCTCCCCATCCGGCCAGCGTCAGGGCCGTGTTGACGGTCGTCATGGTCTTGCCGGCGCCGCCTTTGGGCGACATGATCGTCACGACCTTGCCGATCTTGCGCTTCTTAGGACCGTCCTCTTCACGTCGGTGGATCTGTTCGACGAGCCCGAAGGCATCTTCGATCTTCGACGTGGTGAGCGGAACCTCGATGACATCCTTGATGCCAGCACGCAATGCAGCACGCAGGACGTTTGTGTCAACCGCCTCGGCAACAAGGACCACCGGGAGATCGGCCCTCACGTCGAACAGCAACGTCACTTCGACGACGCCGGCCTCGTGAGCATAGGAAGGACCCGCAACGGTGAGGTCGATCGACTCCTCCACCAAGCGGCGCTGCGCATCACTGATGTTGCGGGCCGTGTGGACCTTGTGACCCTCTAGGAGAGTTCGCGTCGCTTCGACGAACTGGTCGTCGTTGTCGACTATTAGAACTGAATAGGTTCCACTATCAGTTGCCAAGAAGGACTCCTGCCTCTTCAAACTGTTCTCGAATCCGGTCGATCAGGCTGAACAGGTCGTCGACGATTATGCCGCGAGAGTCGAATTGCGAATACACAGTGTCTTCGCCACTCGGGATGAGGCTGAGCGAGACGCTGGTGTATTGCTCAGCAAACGTGATCTTCTCTGCCTGCTCAGGGGTGACCTCGAAGACAACGATCTGGGTCCCTGCCGGCTCCAGACCGGTACCGAGCGGGCTGGGCCGGGTGTCGGCGCCAACCGCGAGAACCTCGACGTCCTGCAGAACGGTTTGGGTGAAGTCCACGGTGCCCGGGAGTGTTTCGGCAAGTCGGGCCACGGTGTCGACATCCTCTTCCTCTTCACCGCTGTCCGGGCTGGGCGGAATCGTGATCGTGGGCACTTCTTCCTCGAGCAGACTCGGCAGCAGCAGCTTGCGCAGCTCAGGGTCTTGGAGCAAAGCCACGGATTGGGAGAGGTCCACCGAGGCAGATGCCAGCACGTTCACACGGTCCCCAGGACGGACAAAGCCACCAACTGAATCGGTATCCGATGGCCGAATCGCAATGGCCACCTTCCCCTGCGGAATCGACTCAGAGAGCTTCACGTCCGTCAGCAACGCAGGCGGTATGAACAAATCCGAGGTGATCAGCTGTCCGGCGCTGATCGGACCGGCAGCCACGTTGATCGGATCCAGCACCGACTCGAGGCGCGGGTTGCGACCGCAGATATCGAGGGGGGCGTCTGAGCCTTCCGCAGGACCGGTACACACGATCTGCGACCCCTCGAACGCGACATAGGGAGCGAGCTCGGTGGATTCCTCGATGAAGTCACGAGCTTCTGAAACAGGGGTACCCGTTTCGATGAGCTGCGTAGCGCGATACACGACAACTTCCTGCACCTCGGCACGCGCCTCATCCTCGACAGTGCTCAGGAACTGCCACACGGCAAAGGTGGCAACCGCCGCCAATGCCAGCGCAATTATCAGTACGAGAGATCGTTTGCCCATTTCAGTTGGCCCTTCCGGTCTGTTCTGAAAGCATCACACGACTGGAATCAGACAGAGACACCACACGCCGCGCCAATAGCCAAGCACTCAGGTGCTTCGTGTCAAGTACCTTTGGGTTACTTGCGGCCGATTCCTCGTTCTTTGAGTTCTTCGAGGATGGCTTCCAGAGACGCGTCTGCTGCGAAGGTCGGAACCTCTGTGGCTTCGTCTTCACGCTGGAACTCCCTGCGTCTCGGTCTACTGCTAGGTGTACGCCGCTGACTGTATGTCGAGCGCTCCTCCCACTCGGGGAGGGCCTGCTTGATTGACAGGCTTACCCGACGTCTGTCGGCATCGATCTCGGTGACCTTTACCCGTACTTGTTGACCAATAGAAAGTTCCAATTCGGGGCTCTCCACGTGGTGGAGGGCGATTTCCGAAACGTGGACTAGTCCCTCCACTCCTTCACCAACCGCGATGAAGGCACCAAACGGCACAGTCTTGGTGACTTCTCCGTCGAGGATTGCACCGAGATCGGTGTCGCGAATGAACTCCTCCCACGGGTCTTCCCGTGTCTGTCGGATCGACAGTGAGATACGTTCCCGATTGCGATCTACCTCGAGTACGCGTACTTGGACCTTGTCCCCAACGGTGACGATCTCGCTGGGATGGCTTACATGCTGCCAGGAGAGCTCCGAGACGTGCACGAGTCCGTCCATGCCTCCCAGGTCAACGAATGCCCCAAAATTGACTACCGACGAGACAACTCCGTCCCGCACGTCACCCGGTTCGAGGTCAGACAGGAATGCCTGGCGCTGTTCGGCCTGAGCCTCTTCTAGGTGAGCTCGCCGCGACAGCACGACGTTGTTTCGGTTCTTGTCCAGCTCGATGACCTTAGCCTCGATCGTCTCACCGATGAATGGAGCCAGATCGCGCACCCGGCGCAAGTCGACCAGTGAGGCAGGGAGGAAGCCACGCAGGCCGATGTCAACGATGAGTCCGCCCTTGACGACCTCGATGACCGGGCCGGAAACCGTACCCCCCTCGTTCATGATCGTTTCGATCCGGCCCCAAGCGCGTTCGTATTGGGCTCGCTTCTTCGATAGAACCAGCCGGCCTTGGTCGTCTTCCATCTGCAGCACGAGCGCCTCGATGGCCTCACCCTGTTTGACGACTTCATCCGGGTTGATGTGATTGCGGATCGACAGCTCGTGTGCCGGGATGACGCCCTCAGCCTTGTAGCCGATGTCGACTAGGACCTCGTCTGGGTCGACCCGGACCACGGTCCCGCCGACGATGTCTCCCTCCTTGAATTCGAAGACCGTCCGCTCGATGACGGCGGCAAAATCCTCGGCGCTCAGATCGTCGGCCACGTCGCCGATGTCGCGCGGTGCCGTGATGGCGGGGCGTTCCCCCACACTGGGTCGTGCGAGTTGGTCATCTGCAGCCTCGGCGGATTCATCGGTTTCAGAAGATGGGGGCGGCTCTGGGGCGGTCTCCGCAGCCGGGGGCTGGTCAGTCACTTCGACTTCGGTGGTTTCCTCAGGAGTGGCTTCAGCTGGAGCCGGCGGGAGTTCAGCCGCGGGTACTCCGGGCTCCTCTACGACGGCTTCTTCTGATGGGGTGGCTTCCGGTGTCGCTACCTCAGCGGCACCTTCGGTTGGGGTAGTGGGGCTATCCGTGCCTTCCACAGCTTTCGGCTGTGTCGGCTCGGGCGCCGTATCGTCGGCCATGCGTGAACATCACTCCTTGGGAACATGGATTTGCCTTCGAGCGCGCTGAGGCGTCGAGACCGTCGGGATGGTAGCACGGCTTGTGCTCCGATCACCAAAGCATTCAGTGCCGCCTACCACTATCTGCTAGGACGGAGCCGATCGTCTTGTCTCGCCGGTCACGGTTAGTGCTCGCAATCGGCAAGGGTCTTGCCCGTTGCGGTGTCGACGCGAAGGGGCACGCTGAGCTCGACGATACCTTCCATTACCGACTTGGTTAGGTCGGTGACCTCACCCAACTCCTGGCTGGGTACTTCGAGCACCAACTCATCGTGGATCTGCAACAACATCTCCGCATGGAACCCAGACCGTCGCAGCTTCTCCTCCAATATCACCATTGCCTTCTTGATGATGTCGGCGGCCGATCCTTGGATCGGGGCATTGAGCGCCATTCTCTCTCCGGACTGGCGGGTGCGGAAGTTGCCACTGGCCAGCTCCGGTAGGTAGCGACGCCGTCCCAGCAGCGTTGTGGTGTAACCCGACTCTCGCGCCGCGGCAACGATTCCCTGCATGAAGTCCCTCACCTCGGGGAAGCGCTCGAAATACACATCGATGTGCGCTTGGGCCTCTTCTCGGGAAATCTCGAGCCGCTGCGCCAGGCCATACGCCTCCATGCCGTAGAGGAGTCCGAAGTTGATCATCTTGGCGCGGCGCCGCTGTCCCGGCTCGACGTTCTCGATGGGCACCCCGTTTACGTTGGCAGCCGTGGCGGCGTGAATGTCGAGATCCTGGTTGAACGCGTCGACCAGACCCCGATCGCCCGACATGTGGGCCAGAATGCGAAGCTCGATCTGGCTGTAGTCGGCCACAAGGAACTCACATCCTTCGTCCGCGACAAAGGCACGGCGGATCGCCCGCCCTTCCTCCGATCTGACCGGGATGTTCTGCAGATTGGGTTGCTCCTGGGACAGTCGACCGGTCGCCGCGGCCATCTGGTTGAACCGACCGCGCACACGACCGTCTGGTTCGACCAGAGGAAGCAGCGCGTCGACATATGTCGAGCGAAGCTTCTCGAGTTCGCGAAACGTCAGCAGATGGTCCACTATCGGGTGCTCATCACGCAGCTTCGCCAGAACGGTTGCGTCGGTCGAGGGAGCCCCTTTTGGGGTCTTCTTCAATACAGGAAGATCGAGGCGATCGAACAGGATCTCGCGCAGCTGCAGCGTGGAATTGACGTTGAATGGCCCGCCGGCAGCTTCATGGATCGCGGTCTCGAGCGTGCCGAGACGGCTTCGCAAGTCACTGCCGAAATCCTCGAGGAACTCCCGATCGACTCCCACGCCGGTCTGCTCCATCCTCGCCAGAATCGGAACGAGCGGCAGCTCGATCGAACCGAACAGCTCGAGTTCCCCGCGGGCTTCGAGCTGAGTCCGTAAAGGATCGACCAACTCACGAACCGCTACCGCCCGCCGCCCAATCGCATCCAGATCCGGGCCACCCGGCCCATCGAAGTCGAACGACCCCTGCGTCGCCGTCTCGCCCTTCTCATCGCTGGCCGCAACGGAGATTCCGAGTTCCCGGTAGGCCAGATCCTCCAACTCCGGAGTGCGCTGACCCGGGTTGATCAGATAGGCGGCTAGGGCGGTATCGAAGCGAAGCGGCGGTGGCTCCAGATCCGCCTCCAGGATTGCCCGCATGAGGGCCTTGGCATCGTGGGCTACGGCACCTGTGTCGGGGGTGATCGCGGCCATGAGGGCGTCTACGTGCTTCTCTGGTACAAAGATGGCCTGCTCGTCCGAAACTGCGGCAACAACCCCTTGGAGACCGCCTTCGTCCCAGACGGGCTCCATGGCCACGATGTCCCCGACAGCTCCGACAACGGCCTCAGCGGACGACGCAGTCGTGACCTCGATCTCTCTTGCCGTGGCTTCCTCCTGGTGATAGCCACCCAGCTCCGTGAGTCGCTCCCACACATCCCGAAATGCCAAGCCCTCGAACACTTCTCTCACCTCGTCGAGTTCCCACTCCTGGAGCAGTAGCGACTCGAGATCGACTCCTTCCGGAGCTTCGACTACCGGCACATCGGGATACATCTCCATCAACTCTCGGTTGAGGAAGACCTGGTCACGGTGAGCCTCGAGGTTCTCCCGCAGCTTGGGGGTCTGTTCGTCGAGATGGGCGTAGATGCCGTCGAGGCTTCCGTACTCGGCGATGAGACGGGAAGCGGTCTTCTCTCCAACGCCCGGGACGCCGGGGAGGTTGTCGGAGGTGTCACCGCGCAGTGCCGCGTAGTCGCGGTATTGCTGGGGGGTGATGCCGTACCTCTCGGTGATCCACTGCGGCGAGGCCGTAACGACGTCAGAGATTCCGCGCCGGGTGTACAAGACCGTCACCTCGTCGTTGACCAGCTGGAAGCTGTCCCGATCTCCGGTAACAACGAGCACCTCCCATTCATGGGAGACCGCTTTGGCGGTGACGGTGGCGATCACGTCGTCCGCTTCGTAGCCGGGCGACGTGAGCTGCTTGATGCGGAGGACATCTAGGACTTCCCTGATCAGAGGAAGCTGACTGGCAAAGATGTCCGGAGGGGCATCTCTCTGCGCCTTGTACTCGGGGAACCTCTCCTTGCGCAGGTTTGGGCCGCGTACGTCCCAAGCCACCGCGACTGCATCCGGCTGCTCTTCTCGCAGCAACCTGATCAGCATGTTGGTGAACCCGAGGACTGCGTTGGTCACTTGACCGGCTGGGGTCGCCAGATCAGAAGGCAGCGCATAGAAGGCGCGGTAGGCAAGGCTGTGTCCGTCGAGCAGCGCGATGGTCGGCATCGTGGCGCAGTCTAGGGGTGCGCTATCGGCCGTATCGTGGGTGCGCTACCGGTCTCCGACCCGCTACGGCAGGAGGTGAATCGGTTGCCCGTCGACCCCGGCCGTCCAGGTGGTCCGCTCGGTGACGTCCGCTCCAGCATCGAGGGTGTACTGAACCGTAACCCAGCAGTCGCCGCCGCAGGTGTAGCTGGGAGGCACGTCGAATTTGAGCTCGATCCAGTCGCCATCGAATCGCTGCCCGGAGGTCTCCAATTCGCAGGGTGCAGACCCTCCGGAATCGTCGCTCCCCCACGCCCCGCCGTTCACCCGCACCTCGCAGTCCATGCCTGCCGCTTCGCCCCCGAACCGCAGCCAAGCATCGCTGTTGTAGACGTCACCGACGTCGTAGAGACCGATGATGAAGTTGGTGTTGGCGTAGTAGGACTCGAGCTTGGCGACCTTGAACGTAGGCGTGGTGCCGGCATCGCGCATGTCGAGGGACAGGGCACCCAGCCCGTAGAGCTGCACCGGGTTGGCGGGCGAGCTGTAGCTGCCGTTGTAGCTGGTGCGCAATGTGTAGGCGCTGATAGCCCGAGTGCTGCCATCAACGGAGACGGCTAGGACGTAGATGCCGCTAGAAGCGTTGTTCACCGTGCACACCGTCGCCCACTGTTGAATCGCTCCGCTGACCCCGCCGCGCTCGCGGAACTGCCTGGTGCAATTCCCGCTGTCGGCGACAACACTGTTATCCGTCCAGATGTTCGGAGTCTGGTCCGGCTCGTAGAGCACAAAGTCGAGCCTGAAGTTGTTGCTCCCCGATGGGTTCACCCGGTCGCCGGTGGCGCGCACGTTGCCGCCGTCGTAATCGCTGCGGTTGTTGCGCCAGTGGTCGCCGTCGTACACCTCGACGGTCAGTGTTCCCCCGCTGCTCCCTTCGGGGACGTCGACTGCGTAGTAGTAGGACGGGTCACGGAACTCGCCGTTGGACCCACCCGAGCAGTTGTTGTAGAGGCGGCGCGGCGAGTAGGGGTCGCCGTTCGACTTCATCTCACATTCACCGTTGATGGCCGCCCAGAAGTTGGTCACGATTCCGCGGTCGGGATCGTTCCCCAGATAGGGTTCGTCACTTCCCAGCACAAGAGGTGGCAGCTGTTCGGCGCGCGCCGATCTACTGAAGTCGATCTCGTCGATTCCGAAGATCCGCATGAAGAAGGTGTCGATTTCCGTTGCGACCTCCACTTCCAGCTGGGTTGGGTAGCCGGCAACTTCGCGCGGGGTCACAGTGGCGTTGACGCCGTTGGTGTATCCGGCTTCTGAGGAAATAGTGATGGCGGTTGACTTCGCTTCCGACGCGTCGAATGCCACTGCCGAGGGAAGCGGCATATGGACGACCCCGGCCAACGCAGCCGCCTCTGCGGCCTTCTGCGTCTGCGTCATGTTGAGGTAGATCCAACCGAGGTCGACGGCGAACCCCGCCATTCCGAGGATCACAACCAAAGAGGCTGCCGTGAGAATGAGACTAACGCCGCTCTCGGAACCAAGCTGGTTGAGGCGGTCACTGAGGCGCCGGAAG
>JASJEG010000234.1 GCA_030064765.1 Acidimicrobiia bacterium
GGGGATTGTCCATGGGGGAGGGGGGACCGATTTCATCAGCCGGGAACCAGCCATCGGTCGCCGACCGTCATAGGGTTGCCAAAGAGGAGGTTCCATGCGCATCTTCATCAGCGTCATCCTTGCCGCAGCGCTGCTGACGGCAGCCTGCGGAGAAGCTGGAGTGAACGTGGACGAGACGACCGACACCACTGCCGCCAACGACGAAGCGGGAGCCCCGAATGTGCCCGAGAACCAGACTGAGGGTGAATCCGAGAGCCCGACCACCCCGCCATCCAGCGAACCCGCACCGCCTTCCGAACTGCCCACCCTCGATGTGCCGGCGACGCCGGTAGCCGTGGCAACCGACGACCTGGCAGCCCGCCTCGGGCTGGCAGCGGACGCCATCAGTTTGGTGCTGACTGAAGACGTCACTTGGTCCGATGGCAGCCTCGGATGCCCGGAGCCGGGAATGGCGTACACCCAGGCCCTGGTCGATGGATTCCGGATCGTGCTCGCCGCCGATGGAGTGGAGTATCACTACCACGCAGCTACCGGTGGCGATCCCTTCTACTGCGCCAATCCCTCCCGTCCCGCAGCCGGTTCGCCGGGCGACGCCTGATCCAGTCCGCCAACCTATTTGGTTCCCGCCGGTACAATTTGCCCATGAACAACCTCAAGACAGCCGTATTGCTGGGTCTCCTGGGCGGTTTGTTTGTTGCCGTCGGGTACGCCCTCGGCGGCGGTAGTGGCGCCACTTTCGCCCTGGTATTCGCCGTCATCTTCAACTTCGGTGTGTACTTCTTCTCGGACAAGATGGCTCTAAGGGCCGCTCGCGCCCGGCCCGTCGAAGAGCACGAAATGCCCGAGGTCTACTCCATCGTGCGCAGCCTGGCGCAGCGCGAGAACATGCCGATGCCGCGCATCTACTTCATCGATTCGATGCAGCCCAACGCATTCGCCACCGGTCGCAACCCGAAGAACTCCGCAGTTGCGGTCACCCGCGGCATCCTGCAGATGATGAACCAAGCTGAGCTCGAAGGCGTCCTCGCCCACGAGTTGGCCCACGTACGCAACCGCGACATCCTCATCGCGACGATCGCAGCCACCATTGGTGCCGCCCTGTCGTTCCTGGCGCGGATGTGGTTCTGGGGCGGCATGGGCCGGCGGCGCGACAACAACGGTGCCTCGCTGATCATCGGCTTGGTCGCCATGATCCTCGCTCCACTCGCGGCAGCGGTCATCCAGATGGCGATCAGCCGGTCCCGTGAGTATCAGGCCGACCGCTCGGGTGCGGAGACCACGGGTTCCCCGATGGCTCTTGCCAGCGCACTTGCCAAGCTGGAACAGGGATCACGGGTGCCTATGCCCGTAGACCCAGCCGTGTCGCAGCTGTTCATTGCCGACCCGCTCAAGGCCTTCGGCGGCCGGGGACGTGGTGGCGGCTTCGCCAAGATGTTCAGCACCCATCCGCCGATCGCAGAGCGCATTGACCGCCTCGAGAAGATGCAGATGGGGATCCGCTAGCCATTAGCTAGTCGGGGACCAAAGACCTCTGCCATTCTCCGCGCTGCTTCCTTAGGCTGGCCGTAGCGTGCACTGGAGGGTGGAGTGGAGTCCCGTTGGCGTCTGTTTGCTGTCCTTCTCCTGCTCGGAGCCTTGTTGGTGCCGGTGGCCGGGGCCGGAGCCGAAGTACCGCAGCCGGTTGAGTTCACCAACCCCGAGGTCGCGCAGGATCCCGATCTCACAAAGGTCTCGAACCACCTCCTGCGGGCACAGCGCCTGCAGCGGGAGGGGGCGTCGGCCGATGCGATTGCCGATGCCAGTGCGTCGTCGGATGTCTTGGCAGGTCAGCCGCTCGTAGAGTTGCGTTTCGACGAGCTGACTGCTGCCACCATCAGCCGTGTCGAGGCGCTCGGCTTCCGCACCATCGGCGAGTACCCGCAGTACGGCGTGATGTACGGCTACGTGGACCTCGAGGTCCTCGACGACCTGGCGGCAATCGAAGACCTGGCAATCATCCAGCCGGAGTACGGATATGAGCTCATGCCGGGGGATACCACCAGCCAAGCCGATGTGTCCATCAACGTCGATGACGCTCGCAGCGCGTTCGGAGTAGACGGCAGCGGCATCGAGGTCGGCGTCTTGTCAGACAGCTTCATCACCACATTCCCCGGAGCCTCGGTTAGCGGTTCGGGCTGTGACACCTTCGTCACCGGCATGGCCAACCAGCTGAGTGGTGATCTACCCGCCTCGGTACGCTTGATCGACAACGGTGACGGAACCACCGATGAGGGCGCGGCCATGGCAGAACTCGTCCACGACTTGGCACCGGGTTCTCCGCTTGCGTTCCACACGGCGGGTCCCGGGATCGCTGGATTCGCCGAGGGCATCCTGGAACTGGCCGACTGCGGCGCCGATGTGATCGTCGACGACGTTATCTACTTCGCCGAGCCGATGTTTCAGGACGGATTGATTGCGCAAGCTGCGCAGCAGGTCGTGGACGCCGGCATCCCGTACTACTCGTCGCTGGGCAACTACGCCACATACGGTGTGTTCGAGAACTACGTAGACGCAAACCCCGCAGTCGACGACACGGAGCTGACTCCCACGGGCGACGACCTGCACGACTTCGGCGGTGACGGGTTCGCCGAGGTCACGCTGGAGAACGGCGAGGGCTTCCGTGCGGTGCTGCAGTGGCCCGAGCCCCATGACGCGCCGCTGGGACCGGGGTCGGCTACCAACATGGATTTGTACCTCTTCGATGCCCCCACTGCTGCCGGGACAGTGCTCGAGTTCAGTGTCAACTTCCAGGGCTGCAGCGAGGGGACTCGCGGCGGCGATCCCTTTGAGATCATCAGCTACCAGAACACAACCGGTAGCGCCCAAACGGTTTACCTCGGCGTCGAGCACTACTGCGGGTCGGAGGCGTTGCCGTTTCGGATCGCAACCTTCGGGTTCACGAACAGCATCACTGCGGTTGACTTCGAGTCCGGCGTGTTCAACGACTTCCAGGCCTACGGCCATGCCGTAGCGGAGGGCGCAGCCGGCGTCGCCGCCATCTACTACCAAGAGATCGACTCGGGCGGCAACACCGATGGGGCTCCCGGCGTGTTCGACGTCGAAGCATTCAGTTCGCTCGGTGGCGACATCCCCATCTATCTCGATGAGACCGGGCAGTTGATTCCCGGTGGCCCGGTGACCCGCTTCAAACCCGAGATCACCGCCCCGGACGGCACCAACACAACGTTCTTCACCAGCGATTCCGACGGCGATGGCTTCCCCAACTTCTTCGGAACATCGGCGGCGGCCCCGCACGCCGCGGCGGTGGCAGCCCTGATGCGACAGCGAAACTCGCAACTCACGCCTGCCGGAATCCTCGGGATCCTCCAGGCAACCTCGCTGGACATCGAGACGCCGGGTCAGGACACGCGGTCGGGAGCCGGGCTGATTGATGCTTTCTTCGCACTGGATGCGACGCCGCTCCCGGACACCACGCCGCCATCGTGGCCCGGTGGCGCCAGCCTTTCGGTTGGCAGCATCGCGGCCGACGGGGCGACGCTGTCGTGGAGTCCGGCCACCGACTCGGCTCTACAGGGGTCAGAGACGGCCGCGGTGGCTTCCTACAAGGTCTACCTCAACGGGAGCGTCGCCGGCACCACCGCATCGACCAGCTTGGCCGTGACCGGGCTCAGCCCGGGCACCACCTACGCGGCAAAGGTGGAAGCTGTCGATGATGTCGGCAACGAGACGTCCAACGGGCCGTCGGCGACCTTCACAACGCTCAACCCGCTACCGCCGGGAGGCTCGTTCACCGATGACAACGGCAACGTTCATGAAGGCAACATCGAGGCTATCGCCTTTGCCGGCATCACCCGCGGCTGCAATCCACCAATCAACGACAAGTACTGCCCCGACAAGAATGTGACCCGCGGTCAGATGGCAGCGTTCTTGGTGCGGGCGCTGGGGCTGACCGATGATGGGGGCGGCAACAACTTCGTCGACGATGACGGGTCAACGTTCGAGTCGGATATCGCCAAGTTGGCGGCCGCCGGGATCACGCTGGGCTGCAACCCGCCGACCAACGACCGGTTCTGCCCGGACAATGCGGTCAAACGTAGTCAGATGGCCTCGTTCCTGGCCCGGGCACTCAATCTGTCACCAATCGTGCCACCGCCGCCCAGCCAAAGCTTCGGAGATGGTTTGTGGATTGTCCCTGATGAGGTGACCCCCGGGACCTATCGCAATTCCGACTCCTCCCAGTTCTGCCGATGGAAACGGCTCAGCGGGTTCGGCGGGGACGAGGATGTGATTGCGGAGTGGCTCACCCAGGAGATCGCAATCGTCACCATCGCCGCAACCGACGCCGGTTTCTCGTCTGAGGATTGCGGAACATGGTCAACGGATCTGACGCCGCGCACACCATCGCCGACGTCCAACTTCGGCGGCGGAGCGTTCCTGGTTGGAACCGAGGTTGCGGCCGGCACCTGGCGCAATAGCAACTCATCCGAGGGCTGCTATTGGGAGCGCCTGTCCGGGTTTTCCGGGGAACTAAGCGACATCATCGCCAACTCGTTCACGTTCGACATTCAGACAGTGACCGTGATGGCGGGCGACGTCGGGTTTTCCTCCGCGGGTTGCGGCACCTGGAGCAAGATCGGGTAGCTTTCCCGAAACGCTCGCTGGTGGACTAACGTAACGGCCCGCTCCACACGGAGCGCATGCTGGGATGCCCGAGCGGTCAAAGGGAGCAGACTGTAAATCTGCCGGCAATGCCTTCGGAGGTTCAAATCCTTCTCCCAGCACCGGAAGGGCGCGATATGGAGACGGTGGCCGTGTGGCCGGTCGCCTTTAAACGTGTCCGTCGTGGGAGTATTCTTCCGCGTCCTGCCCTCTTAGCTCAGTGGTAGAGCGCCTCCATGGTAAGGAGGAGGTCGTGGGTTCAATCCCCACAGAGGGCTCGGCGTGCCGGCAGTTCGCTGCCGGTGAGCCGCACAGGTCTTGTAGCGCGTTGACGAAACGTCGCAGACGGTTCGTCCAACGTCAGGCAAAGCCTGACGCGGCGGCGTAGCTCAGTCGGTAAGAGCGCGCGACTCATAATCGCGAGGTCGGCAGTTCGAGTCTGCCCGCCGCTACGCACCAGATAGTTGCATCCGAAAAGGGAGCGCCAAGATGGCCAAGGAGAAGTTCGAGCGGACTAAGCCGCACGTAAACATTGGCACCATGGGTCATATTGATCATGGCAAGACGACGTTGACTGCGGCGATCACCAAGGTGTT
>JASJEG010000044.1 GCA_030064765.1 Acidimicrobiia bacterium
GTCGGTCCGCCCATGTCGGCACCGAGCAACTTGGCGTGCTCGTCGCCGTCGATGGCGGCACCGCCCAGGATTATCGGCACGTCGACCCGGTCCCGCAGCGCGGCCACCGTGGTTGCCACTTCCTCGGCCTGACCGGGGGCGGTGACGCTCACCGCAACTGCTACCAACCTCTGCTGAACGGCGGCAATCTCGGCAAACGACTCCGCAGGTAGCCTGCTGCCGAGGTCGAGAACGTCGAAACCTTCCAACCTCATCAGATCCGCCGCAATCATGACCGGCAGCGTATGCAGGTCGGTTGCCGTCGTCCCCATGACGACTACGCCCTTGGAGATACCTCGGCGGGCGCCGAGAGCCGACAACCGGGACACTATCCGGGTGGCCACTTGAGTTGCTGCATGCTCTTGGGCGACGGAGACCTCCCCCCGATGCCAACCATCCCCCATCTCTCGCAACGCGGGAAGAATCATCTCGCGGTAGATAGCACCGATCGACATCCCCGAGGATTGGGCGGCCTCGACCACCTTCCATGCTCCGCTCTGATCGGCTGCCAGCAAGCGCTGCAGCAAACGCTGATCCCAGGGACTGGACGGTTGGCCGCGCCGCGCGTCCGACGGAGGCGCCTTGCGTAGCTCGTCAACATCCTCGCGCAACACCCGCCACGAGCCCCCCTCTTTGTGGGCGGGGAGATAGCCAAGACGTACATACCGGTAGACGGTCATGTAGTGGACGCCGAGCTCATCGGCGACTTCATGCAGGGTCATTTCGCTGGCGTCCATATCGCTAATTTAGCACAAAAGCTGCTCAGAGTCCACTAGGTCAACTCCGGCGAAATCGGTTCTCGAGACCTAAATCATTTTATGTCTTGACATTTCTCCGGATTCGTGTAATTTAGCACTAAATCACCGAAGGGATAATCAATGGGCACCCTGGCAACACAGCAAGCAACTCTCGAAAGAACCCGTCCGAGCACCGCCGCTCCTCACCCTCGCGCCGCCGACGCTGCGCTGGCAGAGCGCCTCGTTCAGCAGGATCAAGAAGCTCTGAGTGACGCCTACCACCTCTACGGCACCCGCGTGTATCGGGTTGCATACGGACTGCTCCGCAGGGAAGAGCTGGCGCAGGACGTAACCCAGGAGGTCTTCGTAAGGCTCTGGAAGCGGCCCGACCGCTATGACGCAGAGCGTGGCTCGCTTGCCTCGTTCCTCCAGCTCGACGCTCACGGCCGCAGCGTGGACCTCATCCGGTCCGAGGAAGCCCGCGCCAAGCGCGAAATCGCCAACGAGCGCCTCTCATCCGATTACCAGCTCAGTCCCGAAGAAGAGGCGATGAAAAGAGTCACCTCAGAACGGGTTCAGCATGCGCTGAACCAGCTCAAGGAGACCGAGCGCGACCCAATCGCCATGGCCTTCTACCTCGGATACTCGTACCGCAAGGTCGCCGAAGTACTCGGGGTTCCAGAAGGTACGGTAAAGAGCCGCATCCGGTCCGGGCTGGCCAAGCTGCGGGAATCGCTGGGGACAGAGCTGATTGGATCGGTATAGCGATGGAACGCCTCAACAACGCGGCGACACGGGCGATAAATGGACTACCCGCCAAAGAAGCCGAGGCGTTCGACGCCCTCGTTGCCTCAGACGAATACTTGGCCGCACACATGGACCAGTTCCGTCGCGTCGCCGACGAGCTTGTCGAAGGTCTTCCCAATGTTTCACCCGCCCCCTCTCCTCTGGTTTGGGAACGAATCGCACACGAGGTCGGCTTCGACCAGGACGATCAAGCCATCGTCGATGACTCGAACGTCGTCCCGCTTCGCAGTCGGGGCCGCAATCTGGTGCTGACACTCGCGTCCGTTGCTGCTGCTCTGGTGATCGGTGTCGCAGCCGGCTCGGTGCTCGGCGACGGTACGCCCGACCTGCGGGAGGCCGCCGTTGCTGCAGCAACCGAAGCAGGCAGTACCTCCGTCCAAATGGCCAACCCGGCCACGTCCGACCTTGCGGCGTCCGCAGTCCTGACGGCCGACGGAACCGGCTACCTGATCGCAGAATCTCTTCCGGCCCTCGCCGAGGACCGCACCTATCAACTGTGGGTAATCGTCGATGATCAGGTCATTTCCGCAGGCCTGCTCGGCAGCAACCCAGATGTGGTTCAGTTCCGCGCCGAAGGCAACGTGGTCGGTATGGCAATCAGCGAGGAAGTTGCCGGCGGTGTCGTCGTCTCTGAGAACGACCCGGTGGCACTCTGGCTCGACAGCGCCTGATGATCTCCGCATCTCGGTCCCAGCCCGTCAAGAGAAGCCGTTGGGACAACCTCCTCGAGGGGAGCGTCGTTGGCAGCTTCACCTCGCTCGGCTACAAAGTGCGCTCACAAGCGTGGGACGATGTCGACACCTCTTCCCTCGCCGGCAAGACGGCCCTCATCACCGGAGCCACTTCGGGCATCGGTCGACGGGTAGCAACCGAGCTGGCTCTCTCCGGCGCCCGGCTGCGCTTTGTTGCCCGCAACCCGCGCAAGGCGGAAGACCTCAAACGCGAACTCCGCGATCTGTCCGCCGGAGGGGACATCGACTACTACCTGGCTGATCTGTCCGAAATTGCCAACGTACGACGAGTCGCCGACGAGATCCTGTTTGCCGAACCGGCGATCCATCTCTTGATCAACAACGCAGTAGTTCTGCCGGCGACCCGGATGGTTACCCCCGAAGGCCTGGAAATGGCGCACGCCACCAATCTGGTCGCCCCATTTGTACTCACCAATAGCTTGATCCCGCGCCTCGTTGAATCGCAGCCGGCGAGGATCATCAACGTGATCTCGGGCGGTATGTACGCGCAGGGACTCGCTCTTGATGATCTCAACTATGAGCGAGGTACCTACCGGGGCAGTGTTGCCTACGCCCGTGCCAAGCGGGGCTTGATGGTTCTAACGAAGATGTGGGGCGCCGACCTCGCCGACAGTGGCGTCGTAGTTCACGCCACACATCCCGGCTGGGTCGACACTCCTGGCGTTGCCACCTCCATCCCCACTTTCCATCGGGTGATGGGACCATGGCTCCGGAGCACCGAACAAGGCGCCGACACCATCCTCTGGCTAGCCACTGCAGACCTTCCGGGTACAACCACCGGAAAGCTGTGGCACGACCGGGCCGAGCGCCCTGAGTATCGGCTCGGAGTCGGCACGGAAACTGCGACCGACCGCGAGAAGCTTTGGTCGCTTCTCGAAGAGAGCGTCGCCTCCGTCCCGACTCCCACCTGCTGCTGACGGGAAGCCGTCACCCGTAGGCTCAGCCGGCCAAATCGACGGCCGCTTCGAGTTCCTTGATCCAGGCCCTCATTCCAGCGACGGCATCGGACCCGATCTCCCGCAGCCGAC
Source organism: Acidimicrobiia bacterium (assembly GCA_030064765.1). GTDB lineage: Bacteria > Actinomycetota > Acidimicrobiia > Spongiisociales > UBA5794 > JAAETI01. The sequence continues at coordinate 3,364 of JASJEG010000044.1, forward strand.
CTGCCAGCAGCGGCTCGATGAAACGACCCAGGCCTGTCAGCGAAAGGTCAGCGGTGTACGTGATCAGGGTTCCGCCGTTCTCGTCAACGAAGTCGATGACGTCGATGGCATGCACTCGAGCCCCGCTGCCCTCGAGAATGATCTTGTGGCCCGGGTTGTATTCGGTGATGACGTAGCGCATCTCCATTTGCCGACCCCGGTAGGAAACCACCACGTCATACGCGGTACCCACCCCAACGTCACCTTCGGTCGCCTTGGTCGAGGAAATGATCCCGGGATCCCACTTCTCGATGTTTCCGAAATCGCCGACGTACTCGAAGGCGACGTCACGGTCGAAGTGGGTTGTTGCGGTTTCACTCAAACGAATCATTGGAAGTCCTTTAGTTGCTGTTTCCAGTTGTTCGTTACCGATCGACAGAACGTACGAGAACGGATCCTGCTCCGTTCCGCGGTCGCCATTGCCTAGCGGCCCAGCCCGTCATTGCACCACCAAGACGTCGTAGGTGCAGGTCGGTTGTATCGGCCTGAAAGGCGCTTCCAACGGCCTACCGCCGGCGGCCTGCATTCGATCCGGCACCAGGCGCAGGTTCGAACTAGGCAAAACACCTGGAAGGAACAATGAAAGTCGCAGTAATCGGGTCCGGGATAAGCGGGATCGGAACCGCGTGGGCACTATCGAAGAACCACCACGTGACGCTCTACGAGGCCGCCCCGCGTCCCGGTGGCCATGCCCGCACGATCGATGTAGACATGGGCGACCGAAGCCTTCCGGTTGACACGGGATTCATCGTCTACAACGAGCGCAACTACCCCAATCTCGTCCGCCTCTTTGCAACGCTGGGAGTTCCCACCAAGGACAGCGACATGTCCTTCTCCGTGACCGACCCGACCACCGGCCTCGAGTATGCCGGCAGTCTCAGCGGGGTGTTCGCCAGGAAGAGCAACCTCCTCCGACCCATGATGTGGTCGCTGTTACGGGGCATTGCCGGTTTTCGTGGTGAGCAGGATCGCTTGCGAGCCGGGGCTGTGCCCGACAACCTCACGATCGCCGAGTACCTCGAGCAGCGTGGTTACCCCAAGGCATTCTCGTCTCATTACCTTCTGCCGCTGGCAGCTGCGGTCTGGTCAGGAACCGGCAATGACGTAGCCGAGATGCCGGCGCGCACCTTCCTAGCTTTTCTCGCCAACCACGGCCTCATCCGGCTGGACGATCGGCCGCAATGGCGCACTGTCGACGGCGGCAGTCGGGTCTACGTGGAACGGGCAGTCGCAGCCGTGGACGAAGTGCTGATGTCACATCCGGTGGTCGGTGTGGAAAGGACGGCCCAGGCGGTGGCGGTCACGGACGCCCAAGGCGGCAGAAGGTCCTTCGACCAAATCGTCCTGGCAACGCACGCCGACCGGTCTCTCCAAATCCTCGGCCCGTCCGCAACCCCGGCCGAGCGCGCCATCATTGGGTCGTTCCGCTACGCCTCCAACCGGGCGGTGGTTCACAGCGATGACCGCCTTATGCCCAGCCGGCGCAGCGCGTGGTCGAGCTGGAACGCCATCGGGTCCGTTGGGTCGGCCAACACCACGCCCGTCACCGTCACCTACTGGATGAACCGGCTGCAATCGCTCCCGCAAGACCGTCAGGTCTTCGTATCGCTAAACCCGACAACAGAGCCCGACCCGGAGCTAGTGATCGACGATGTGCTCTACCAACATCCCCAGTTCGATACTGCCGCGGCGCGCGGACAAGCAGAACTAGGAACGATCCAGGGAGCCAACCGCACCTGGTTCGCAGGAGCCTTCTGCGGTTACGGGTTTCACGAGGATGGACTGCAGGCTGGGCTGACCGTTGCTGCGGAGCTCGGGTCACCCGCACTGTGGCATCACCGGATCAGGCCGATGAGCCCTGCTGCCACAGTGGCGGCCGTCCGCCCCGCGGTGGTTGCGGTATGAGCGACGCCGCTGCCGCCAGCCTCTACGTGGGAACGGTAACCCACCGCAGGCTGCAGCCGATGGGACACAAGCTGCGATACCGGACCTATTCACTTCTTCTCGACATCGATGAACTGGACAGCGTGGCGGAGCAGACCTCGCTGCTCTCCCACAATCGTTGGAACCTGTTCTCCATCCACGACCGTGACTTCGGGCCGCGCGACGGCACTCCCTTGCGGGCCTGGATTGATCGCCAACTCGGTGCCGCCGGCATCGAGCTGGAGGGCGGGAAGGTGAAGCTGCTGGCGTTCCCGCGAATCCTCGGGTACACCTTCAACCCGCTCAGCATCTGGTTCTGCCATGCCAGATCCGGTGAGTTGCGTGCCGTGCTGTATGAGATACACAACACTTTTGGTCACTCCCTCAGCCACCTGATTCCCATCGACAGAGACACCAATGCTCCCCTTCGCCACAGCTTCTCCAAGGAGCTCCACGTTTCACCCTTCTTCGACCAGGACGGCCAATACGCCTTCACGCTGCGTCCGCCGGGTGAGAGGTTCTCGGTCTCGATCGACTACAACGTCGCCGACTCGAAGATGCTCACTGCAACGATGAGCACCAGCCGGCGAGGGTTGTCGAGCCGCAATCTGCTCAAGGTATTCGCGAGCCATCCACTGCTGACGTTGAAGGTGACCTTCGGTATCCACTGGAATGCACTTCGTCTGCTCCTCAAAGGGGCCCGTTACCGCAGCGTGCCCACTCCCCCGGCGCAATCCGTAAGGTTCGAGGGCAAGTTGGGTCGAGTCACTTGACAGGAGGCAGGATGGGAAGCTGGATCAGCCGTCGTTTCTGGTCGCTGCTACTCGCACGTGTTCGAGTTGGCAGCGTCACATTGTCCTTGCCGGGAGGGGAAACGCTTCAGGCAACAGGCTCCACTATGGGACCAGAAGCCCGGCTGAACCTCCGCAGTCCCAGCGCAGTGATGCGCAAGCTCATCACGGGAGGCGGCCTCGGCTTTGCCGAGTCCTACATCGCCGGGGAATGGGACACCGATGATCTCGCCACAACCCTCGAGGTCGCCGGCCGCAACATCGACAGCTATGTTCGAAATCGCCGCCGCAGCCGTGTGATAGAACCGACCCGCCGCCTGTGGCACCGGCTGGCGCGCCGCCGCAGCCGGGAGATCGATTCCATCGACGTTCACTACAACCTTGGCAACGACTTCTATGAAGCATGGCTCGACAGCACCATGACCTACTCGGCGGCGGTATTCACCTCGTCCGACGAGGACCTGGAGTCGGCGCAACAAGAGAAGTACCGGCGTCTCGCAGCCCTGGCGCAACTGACTGCCGACGATCATGTGTTGGAGATCGGGTGCGGCTGGGGTGGCTTCGCCGAGTACGCCGCGACCCAGATCGGTTGTCGTGTCACCGGCCTCACTCTGAGCTCGGAGCAAGCAGCGTATGCGCGCAATCGACTGCAACGAGCCGGGGTGGACGACCGGACGAACATCAAGCTTCTCGACTTCCGCGAGGAGACGGGTAGCTACGACAAGGTCGTGTCAATCGAGATGATCGAATCGATCCCGGCAGACCTCTGGCCACCTTTGTTCTCAACGATCTCCCGGGTGCTGCGCCCGGGGGGGCGGGTGGCGATGCAGGCAATCACGATCGCGGAGGATCTCTTTGATTCGCTGCTGCGGCGAGAGGACTTCATCAGCAAGCACATCTTTCCCGGCGGAGCGCTCCCTTCCGTTGACGCGCTGGATCGGCTCGCCCGCAACAACGATCTAGAGCTGACTGAAACAGCTAGCTACGGCAAGTCGTACGCCGCTACCCTCCGCCGCTGGCAGATCCGCTTCGAGGAGATGTGGCCGCAGATCGCCCGTCCTCGATTCGACGAACGGTTCCGCCGCACTTGGCGCTACTACCTGGCATATTGCGAGGCCGGCTTCAACATCGGCCGCATCGACGTGCACCAGATCGAATTCGCGGGTTGATCAGGCGGGCCACACTTTGAGGGCGATCCTCCGGCCGCGAATCACAGCGGAAACGAGTCGCACCCGCTGTCCGACCTCCAGTTCCTCGGCCTTGACCAGCGCTCGGTCCTGAACGAACACATCCTCGTCTCCGTCGCCGAAGACGATGCGACCGGTCCCGTACGTTGCGTCATAGGCTTCAACCCTGCCTTCCTGCTGCTTGCGGGCAGCTCCAAGCGGCAGAACCGAAACACGGCCGACGGTGAGGCCGAGGAGCAACGCGATCGCCAGCAGCAACAAGGGATACCTCATCGCAGGCAGGTTGGAGATCCCGGCGTGGAGCGCGGCGACGATTGCTCGCGGGAGCATTGCCGTGAAGGTCGCATCGGCATCGGGAGGCGGCTCCCACCGCGGCGTGGTCGCGACAATGACATCGAGACGGGGCTCATCGTCAACTATGGGAAGGGCCTCGCCGGGAGCAGCAGCGATGTTGAGCACGACCGTGGCCGTGGATTGCTCGCCCAACACATCGGTTGCCGCATACACGAACTTGTCCCCGCCGGCGTAGCCGGAGTCGGGCGCATATGTGAACGAACCATCCGGTGCCAACACGAGCACGCCGTGATCGGGGGGAGACACCAGCGACACCACCAACGAGTCGTTGTCGAGATCCGAGTCATTGGTGAGCACGCCGGGCGCGGCCACCACGAGGGTCTCGTCTTGACCCAAGTCATAGGTGTCTGCATCCGCCGTGGGAGCGGAATTGCCGGTGCGGATCAAGATCCGTACCTCCGCCTCCGTCTCTAGTTCGCCGTCGCTCACGAGAAACGTGATGGAGTCCTGGGCTTCGCCTCCCGGCGTGCTGTACACGAAATCGGGAGCGTCGCCACTCAAGACGCCGGATCGTGGTTGGGTCATCACTTCCACGGTCAACTCGTCGCCATCCGGATCTGTCGCATCCAAATACACCGGCGTTGGCTCTCCCACAATGGCAACGAGGTCAAGCGGGACGACCACAGGGGGTCGATTCTTGTTGATGATCGTCCACTCGAATGACGTTGTAGCGGACTTAGGTGGAACTCCACCGTCTCGGGCCGTAACAGCAACCGAGTATGGGGAGCCTGCTGCTGCCTCGAAGTCGACCGTGCCTGAGATCGCCCCGGTGACCGGGTTGATGGTTAGACCAACCGGAAGCCCGGTGGCACTGAAACGAATTGTGTCTGAGTCGACCGCCTCGATCTCGAGACTGATCGCGTCGCCCTCAGTCGACTCCTGATCGCCGGGATCGGAGACAACCGGCGGCTGGTTGAGTTCGGGAATGGTGACAGTCACCAACTGGGTATCTGACAGGCGTGGAGTGCCGGAGTCGGAGACACCGACATTGAAGCGATAGATAGCACCGTGCTCTTCATCGGTCGGTTGCCAGGTGAACTCACCGGTTGCAGCATCGATGGCCGCCTCTGCAGGTACCGGGTCGATGCCGTCGGCCAGCCAGAAGGCGAAGGTGTCGCCTACGTCGGCGTCGGTTGCAGCTGCCGTGAATCGCACCACCCCATCGTCGGCCGGCTGCTGATCGGCGATGGGCGCAAGGACCGGGGCGCGATTGCCGGTGGTCACCTGCCACGCGAACGTGCGTACGGCCTGCTTCGCAGGGTTGCCGTTGTCCCGCACGGTCAACGTGACGGTGTTGCTGGATGCCGCCGCATCGTCTGTGATAGTTCCCGTGATCAGCCCGGATGACGAATTGATCACGACTCCGCCGGGAAGACCAGTTGCCACGAACGTCAGATCATTCGGAGGGATGTCGGGATCCGATGCGCCGACCGCAAGCGACACGGTGTCGCCGACCCTGCTGGTCTGATCTGGGAGCGAGCTGAGCAGGGGCGGCTTGTTGACTTCAGTCACGGCTACCTCGAAGGACCGCCTTGCTGACAACGCCGGACTCCCCGAGTCGGTGACCTCGACCGTGAATGGATAGGAACCGGGACCATGCCCCTCGCCTGGGTTCCAGCTGATCCTGCCGACCGAGTTGATGGAGGCCCCCACCGGAGCCTCCGGGAGCGAATAGCTGAGATCGTCGTGCGGCAAGTCCGGGTCGGAGCCGTCCGTTGTCACGTGGAGCAGGGCGGACTCACTGGCAACGACGTCATCGATGGGAGCAAGCGTGGGACCACGGTTGCGATCAGCAACACTCCAGGAGAACGATGCCTCGGCCCGACCACCCACCTCGTCGGAGACCGTGACCACCGTCGCAAATGGCGATAGTTGCGCTGCGGCATACCCGACAGTGCCTGAGATGATGCCGCTGTCGGGGTCGATCGATACTCCGGGCGGCAGCCCAGTGGCAGCAAACGACAAGTCGTCGCCATCGGGATCGGTCACCTGGGGGACGACGTTGATCCAGTCGCCCTCGGTATCGCTCTGATTGGACGGGACCTCGTCGAATACCGGCGGCCGATTGGAGGACATCAAGATCTCGACGTTGTCGACGTAGAAGAAGCCGTCGAGCTGCCCCTCTCCGAAGAAGCCAACGTATAGGGGGGCTCCGGCCCATTCCGAAAGGTCGATCGAGGCGCTCTTGGGCGCAGAGTCATCCCGGCTGACCGGAAACGTCGCAACCGTCGTCCACGACCAGATGCTGGGGCCGACCCGGACCCGGATCTTGCCGTCACCACCATCGTCGCCCGTCATCTCGCGTTGGTACTGAAAGGTGAGGTTTGCGCTGACGTGGCCGGTCAGGTCTGCTTGACGGGCGACCCCGACGGGCAGCACCTCGTCGCCGAGACGGAGGCACTTGCTGTCCACGCAGCTGTTGCCGCCAACAACCTGGATCTGGCCGGTAGCCGGACCATCCCCGAACGGCAGCTCGATCCAGCTACCAGACCAATCCACCGAGCCGTCGTTGCCGTCGAAGGAAATCTCGCTGAACTCGTCCCGCACAGTTTCGATCGAACCGGCAACAGCAGGGGTCACGATGGCAACGAGAAGAAGGGCGGCACCTGCGAGCGCGCTGATTCGCCGCACCGTCGTCATCCGGTCGTGGGGACGAGGATCTCGTCCGGCTCGTATACCTCTTCGGTACCGCCGGCGAGGGGAAGCGCCAGGACAAAGCTGGTCCGCCCTGTGATCCGCTCGTAGTCGAGCGACCCGCCCATCGCTTCGGCAAGCAATCGAGCCACCGCAAGGCCGAGCCCAACTGAGCCCGCAGTGAGCGGCGACTCGCCTTTGTGGACGAAGCGGCTGAAGAGCCTCTCCTCCACGTGCTCCGGAACACCCTCACCGTCGTCCTCGACCGAGATCACGTAGTTGGGGCCTGCGTTATCGCCATAGATGCGGATCGTCGGACCACCATGCAATACGGCGTTGGAGAGCAGGTTGCGCAAGATTTGCCGTATGCGCAGCTGATCTCCAAGCACCATGGCCGGGGCGTGGCTGCCTCCCACGACGATGTTGTGCCGCCGGAATGGCGCAATCACCGCATCGAGCTCTGCTGCGATGTCGACTTGTGTGGTCTCGATGGGCAGCGGGACATCCTCGTCGTGAGCGGCGACCAAAAGATCCTCGACCATGCGCGCTAGCTCGGCCGATTCGCTGTTGATCAGGCCGACGAGATCTCCTGCCACTTCGGGATCAACAAACCCCTGATCCAGCAGCACCTCAGAGAATCCGTAAATCGAGGTGAGCGGTGTACGTAGCTCGTGCGAGATGTTGGCGATGAACTGGTTCTTGGCACGACCAACCGCTCGTTCCGCATCGAGGCGGGCGTCCAGGTGAGTTTCGGCGGCCTCGAGTTGACGACGCGCGGACTGCCGGTAGGCCAGGATGGCACCAAACGGCAGCAGGAACGCAATCAGGAATCCCAACAGCTGGGCCAGGCGTCCAACCATGTTCTGGACGTCTGCGACAGCTTGCGCCCGCTCGTCTCGCTCCGCAGTGATCTCGGAGGCGATCTCTTGGGCAAGTGGCTCGAGCTGGGTAACGAGAGTCTCCGCCGCTGCCGTAGCCTCCTCGTTGCGGGCAAGCCGAATGACCTCAGCGGCTACGAGTTGAAACGACTCCAGGCTCGGGCCAGTCTCATCCGCGAGTTGGGTCGGCAGATCACCTGTACGGGACTCCAGCTCCGCCAACGTGCGCTCTGCCTCAATAGCCGCAGCTTGGACCGCGTCGCTTCCCGCAACACCCAGCTCGAAGTCCTGGGCGAGGAGAACCACCTGACCGATCGACTTCATCGCCACGTCCTGTGCTGCAAGCGACATGTCGGTCGCGTGCAATCCGGCAGCCTCATCGAGGGCAGCCGAGGTGATTCTCGAATTGGTGAACAGCATCGCTCCTAGGGCCAGCAGCACCGCTGCAGCAAGCCCAGCGATTGCCCAGCGGGGTAGGCGCGATCCAGTGTTGATTTCAGTCGACATATCCGGGTTTCGTTGATCGGATCTGTTATCGGTTCGGGGTGACTAGGCCTGAATCGAGATTTGGCTGTGCCCCGAATCAAGAAACCAGGTGGTGGAGGAAGAAGGCGTAGATGTCGGCCGCCTCCTCGATCACCATCGCCGTCGGCTTGCCCAGGCCGTGGCCTGCCCTCTTGTCGACCCGAAGCAGTACCGGACCGCTGGCTCCGGCTGCGTGTTGCAGCGCGGCAACGAATTTGTACGAGTGCAAGGGAACGACTCGATCGTCGGTATCCCCCGTCGCAATCAGCGTCGGCGGGTAGGTGGCCGAGGAGACGTTGTGCAACGGGGAGTAATCGATCAGAAAGCGGAAGTGCTCGACATTCTCTTCGGCATTGCCGTACTCAGGTGTCCAGTAGCGGCCCGCAGTGAAGTGGTGGTAGCGCAGCATGTCGGTGACCGGGACCATTCCGACGACTGCTCCGAACAGATCCGGCCGCTGCAGAAGACAAGCAGTCACAAGCAGCCCCCCATTCGACCGACCGTGGATCCCGAGGCTGGTCGGTGCGGTGATGCCCGATTCCACGAGATGCTCTGCTGCACAAATGAAATCATCGAACACATTTTGCTTTTCGCCCAACATTCCGGCCTGATGCCAGTCCTTCCCGTACTCACCCCCGCCGCGCAGGTTGGCCACCGCAAACACGCCGCCCGACTCTATGAACCCAATTCGATCAGGTGAATACAGCGGTGTCATGCTGATGTCGAAACCGCCGTATCCGTAGAGAACGGTTGGCGGCTTGGAGTCGGTCTCGAGATCATGGCGGTGGATCAAGAAGATTGGAATCCGGGTCCCGTCCTTCGACTCGGCCCAAACCTGCCGGGTGACGAGGGCTTCCCCCTCTCGCACCGCCGGTTCGGTGAACGGCTCGAGGGCGTCGGAGTCAAAGTCGTAGCGCAGCACCGTGGGAGGGTGCACAAAGGACTGAAACCCGATGAAGAGCTCACGGTGTCTTGCCTTGCCGGCAAACTCCGTGACCGTCCCCAAGGCGGGTAGTCCCAGGTCGCGCACGTAGGTGCCGTCGAGTTCATAGACGGCTATGGCGTGATGGGCATCGACGAGCCGGCCGACGACGAGGCGACCGCCAACAATCGAGGCGAACTGCAGCGTCCCTGCGGCTTCAGGGACAATGGTCTTCCAGTTGGTTCGGTCGGGGCGCTCCAGGTCGATCTCAATGACACGTCCCCGCGGGGCCTCGGCGTCGGTGAGGACAAACAGCGACCCAGCCTCATGGCCGATCAGCTCGTACTTGGCATCGAAGTCGTCGAGAAGCCGCACGAACGGCCCAGCGTCGGCAAGCCGGCGGTAGTACAGGCGATTGCGCGTGTCTGTTCCCTCCCAGACGTGGAGGACGAGTAGCTCGTTGTCCTCGGTCACGATGGGGACGAACCCGAGATCGGGAGCGTCGGGGCGCTCGTAGATGAGCAGGTCCTCACTCTGGTCTGTCCCTAACCGATGCAGAAAGACTCGATGGTGGGTGCTGGGGGGAACATCAGGCATCTCGTCGGGCGCGGGGTAGCGGCTGTAGTAGAACGCGTCCTGATCTGGAGTCCACGCAAAGGGGGTGAACTTGATCCACTGCAGTTCATCCTCGGTAGTCACCCCGCTCTGGATGTCGAGCACGTGCGCCGTCTGCCAGTCGCTGCCCGCCTCCGCCAGGCTGTAGGCCAGCAGACTGCCGTCCTCGGTGAACGACCGAGTCATCACTGCGACCGTGCCGTCGGCAGAGAGCTCGTTGGGATCGAGCACCACCGTTTCCTCGCTACCGGCAACCGGCCGCTTGTACAGCACGGGCTGGGCCTGCAAACCCTCGTTGCGTGAGAAGAAGTACCAGTCTCCTCGCCGCACCGGCGCACTCTGGCGCGGGAAGTCCCACAGCTGTTCGATTCGATTCCGGAGCGCCTCTCGCTGCTCGATGGCGGCCAAGTGTGCGAAGGTCAGGTCGTTCTGGGCATCTACCCAAGCGAGTGTTGTGGCCGAATCCATGTCCTCCAACCATCGATATGGATCGGGGACGGGAACACCGTGATAGACGTCGACCACGTCGGCGCGGGGGGAATCCGGATAGTCGACCATGTAACTCCTCAGCTTGGGGCTCCTGCATTCTTGCGCAAACCGCGTCAAGGCATTCGCAAGTTTCGTAAAGCGTCCGGGCCGTATGCGCCATACATTCGCGGGGTCGCTACATGAGATAGGAGTAGACATGCCTAGCCAAGAGCTCGAACTGAATCCAATTGGCACCGTCCACGTCGGGGCTGAAGGGTTTCTGCTCGACATCGATGAGGCCTACAGGCTGGCGCTGACCGAGCTCGGAGGTTTCAGCCACGTGAATGTGTTTTGGTGGGCTGACCAGGTAGATGATCCGATGCTCCGTGAGATAACGATTGCGGAACGTCCCTACAAGAACGCGCCGGCCGCGATTGGGCTCTTCGCCACGAGATCACCGGTGCGACCGAATCCGATCATGTTGACCTCGGCTGAGGTGCTCTCGGTCGACATCGACAGTGGCCAGGTGCGGATTGCCTACATCGACGCCGAGGACGGCTCACCCATCCTCGATTTGAAGCCCTACCTGCCCGCAACGGATCGCATTCGCAACGCGACCTATCCTGACTGGGCCGCATCCTGGCCCCAGTGGTACGAGGATTCGGCGACCTTTGATTGGGGCGCGGTTTTCGAGAACGCTCAATAGCTGCGCAGCGGGCGCACCGGCAGCCAGATCTCAACGGCCTCCCTACCCGGGGAGGCCGTCGCGGCTCCGATGGGGAATCTCTCGACCGGGTGCCGATCGTCGGGCTCATAACCGCTGTCCGGCAGCCACCCGGCGGCGAGTGAATACCAGGCCTCGGCGTAATCCTTCTCCCCGAGCTCAAAGTAACCCACGGCGCATGTGCCGCCGGGAAGCCGCATCAGTCCAACATCGCCGCCGACCGCAGTGTCTCCAGGAACACCGAGGCAAGCACTGACCCGGAGCTTGTCGTCCTCGGTGATGCTGGGATTGTCATGGTATGCGGCAAGCAGCCACGCATCCGGGGTCACCAACCCCCGGGGCTCAGCCCACTTCATCAGTCGGTGAAACAGGTCCGAGAAGACCTCTCCCATGCCTTGATACGGACCGGTGTGGCGCACGTAGGCAACGTCCAGGTCGGGCATCTGCTCGATAGTCACCTTGACAACGCCGAGGGACCCGCCGCGGACCCGCCAGACGGTGCGCCTGTTGTTGCTGTCGTACAGAGTTTCTGCAATGCCGTACGTCTCGTCGATGCGCCCGATGTTGCCGATTGCGTCGCGCACCGTCTCCCCTGGAGAAGCTTCGTAGTCGAGGTATCCGCCCGCCCGCCACTCCGAAGCGCTCATGCCAAACGCATCGCGAAACGAACGGGCGAACGACGACGGGCTGGAATAGCCGCAAGCGCTGCCGATTTCGGTCACGCTGCTGTTTGGACGCTGAACGAGCAGCGTCGCGGCTCGTTCCACCCTCACCCGGTTGACGAACTGCTTGACGGTCTCCCCGACGAGAGCTCCGAAAACGCGATGGAAGTGATACGGCGAGAAATGGGCAACAGCGGCCAAACGCTCAACCGTGAGGTCTGTGGCGATGTTTGCCTCGACATAGTCGACGACCGCATTGATGCGCTCCACATAAACCGGCCGGCGAGGGCCGGTAACGATGTTGTCGACTCGTCCGTCGCTCATCAGATCCATCTGTGCGTTGCCGCCGAGCTTAAACCGAGTTTGTCCGCGGGAATCAGCCGGACGTGTCGTGATTGCCGCGGACCGCATGCACGCTCCCGGCTGCGGGAAGATCTAGCCGGAAGATCGACCATCCATCTTCGTATCTATACGTCAGCCCGCCCCCCATGAGCTCTGCGAGCTTACGTGACACGGTCAGGCCGAGACCGACGGACGAGGGCTGCCCGACCGCGTTGTGGGAACGTTGGTATGGCTGGAAGACCGAGGCGATGTCGTGCTCGGGGATACCGGCGCCGTCATCGGCCACCTCGAGCCACGCAACGGAGTCGGTCGTACCGCACCGTGTCTCGATGTTCGGACCGCCGTAGCGCTGGGCGTTGGAAAGCAGATTGCGGACGATCTGACGCACTCGGGTGTCGTCCGCAAAGGCTACCGAGCTCACAGCACCGTTCATCTTCACCGCAATGTCGAGGTCTCCGATTGCGGATATCGCCGACTCGAGTTGACTCTGCATGTCCACCCGGTCGGGGTGCACCGGTAGCTTGCCGATGTCGGCGCGGGCCGCCACCAGGAGATCCTCCACGATGTGCGCGACCTCGGCCGATTGCTGGGAGATCATCGATATGAACTCCTTCTGTTCCGGCACCGAGAACGCCATCCAACCGGCATCGAGTTCTTGGGCAAGACCGTGGACGACCGTCAGTGGGGTGCGCAGCTCGTGGCTGACGCTGGCTATCAGTTCATCCTTGGACCGAATGAGTTCCTCGAGGGCTTCTCGTGCTTTGCGTCGGTCGGTCACGTCGACGACGTGGGAGACGAATCGCGTCGTTGTGTCGTCGCCAACATCAATGGGTGCCAGGCTGATCAATGCCCATATGAAGGAACCATCTGGCCGCTTCATACGCTTCTCGTAGCGCACGACTTCCCCCGCTTCGAGCTTGCCCAATGCGGTATGGGTCGCTTCCAGGTCCTCGTCAAAGGAGTATTCGGAGAAGTGCATCCCGACGAGGCTCTCAGCACTGAGGCCGAGCAAGTCGGCAACTGCTTTGTTTGCCTTCACTATCCGGCCGTCGCTACCTGCAATCGCCATCCCGATTGGTGAATCATCGAAGGCAGCTTCGAATCTTGCATCCGCAATCCGCTGCTCAGTGATGTCTTCGAGCACCCCGTCGAAGTGGAGTACACCGCCGGAGTCATCGGGAACAGGTACAGCCCAGTCGCGAACCCAAATCACCTCACCACCCGCGCGGCGCAGCTGGTACTCACGCCACACCGAGTCTGCCTTGCCTGCAGCCTCTAACTGCAGCTCCCGATCTCCGCTGCGCACGTAGTGGTCCCAGACGTTCGTCTCCAGCATCGCTTGACGATCCTCGAATCCCAGCATTCTCATCAGGGCTTCGTTGCCGCCAACAATCGCTCCATCGGGGGTAGTCCGGTACAAACCGACCGGTACCTGATCGGTGATCTTGAGCATTCGGTCGCGAGCTGCGGCTTCGAGTTCCGAGATCGTGCGATCGGCCTGATACCTGGCCCCAAGCGCCGTCTCCAAGACCCGTCCTGTGTAGCCGACGAGGAACGCCATCGTCGAGATGACGATTGCCTCGATGATTCGAGCAGTGTCGACTGCTTGTGGAACGTTGGCGGCGGAGGCCCAGTAGCTGTTGATACTGACCCCGACGACGGCCGCGACCACCCCGACGGTACTTCCCCACATCCAGGCCAGCAGCAACACGATGGGGCCGATGACGATGTTCGTTGAGTGCCCGAGGTATTCGAGCACGCGGTAGCCCACCGTCACATAGGCGACGAGGAGCACCGCAGTAACCATTATTCGGGTGCGCCCGCGCAGCAACAGGGTGCCGTCGAGATAGGACGGCAATGCCGATCCGGATCGCCCTTTGCTCATTGGTAGATCCTTCGGCAACTAGCTTGCGGTTCT
>JASJEG010000232.1 GCA_030064765.1 Acidimicrobiia bacterium
CCCACCCCGCGGAGGGTCATCCGCCACGCAGTGGGGATCCGACGCAGAGGCGGGATGAGACGTTCCAGCAGACTGCGGCGACCACCGCCGGATGGGGTTTCGCCGCGCATTGCCTCGGCAGGCAGTACCCGAGATGCGACCAGCGCGGGTGCGAGCGCCGCCAGCAGACTGGCGATGACACCAAAAGCGATGGCACCGAGGAGGGTCGCCGGATAGAAATCAACGACTGTCAGCGGAATCGACAGGATGTTTGTATACAGTCGGGTGATTGTTCTGGCCAGAAGCACGCCGACAATCGCGCCGGGTATCGAACCGATCAGGCCCGGCAATACCCCATATCCGAGGTAGTGGCGGAGCACCTGGCGTCGGGTGAATCCGTTGGCGAGGAAGGTACCGATGTGGGGGCGCTGCGCATGCACCAGGCGGCTGATCATCACGTAGGCGGCCAGTCCCGCCGCGGCAAGAAACATCATCGGGAAGAAGATCGCCATCTCCTCGAGACCCTTCACGTCTTCGGTCAGCGCATTGTTGGAGGGTTGCTCTTCGCGGGTGTAGATGTTGGTGGCGCCGAGGTCGCGCGCTGCGGAGCTGAGATCCGCGGTGATGCGATCGTTCGGCTCGCCATCCGAGTAGTAGAGGACGACCTCGTTGGCGCTGGTTCCGGTGATGCTCCGAGCGAGTTCCTCGGATACGAACGCCACGCCGAAGTTATCCGGTGTGGTGATGATGTCCTGGCGATCACGTGCCGGCCAGATGTACTCGGGGGAGAGGGCGACCCCACCGACGGTAACCGCTTGCCAGGAGTCACCGACGAGGATGTCGAAGGTGTCCCCCGGCACCAGGTCGAAGTGGTTCGCCATGTGATCCTCGACGAGTACCACCGCTGGATCTCCGTTGGAGGGATAGGTGCCTGCGGAGACATCGAGACGATTCACCGTCGGCTGGTCGCCGGTGGGTATGCCGACTGCCCTGCCAAGCAGTTTCGTGTCGCCGACTCTGAAGGCAACGTCGGCTGTGGTTCGGGTCTCCACCGATTCCACACCGGGATTGTCGCTCGCCAGGTCAGCGATCGCTGCGGTATCGCCTCCGGCAAGGGTCAAGTTGGCGAACCGGTAATCGATTGCCGTCTGGTCATACGAGGCGACCAGATTGGAATACGAGTCCCAGGCTGCGCCGAAGATGCCGACCCCGAGGAAGATCGTGACCGTGATTGCGATGAACTGGGCCCGGTGGCGGCGAATGTCCCGCCAGAGCTTGCGTTGCAGCGGCTTCACCATGTCAGAGTCCCGGCTTCCCGTGGGGTCGCGTTGCGGACATCGTCGACTATCTCTCCGGACCGAAGCTTGAGCACCCGATCGCCCATGTAGCCGATCGCCGCGTTGTGCGTTACCAGCAGCACTGTCTGATTCTGCTCGCGGCTGATGTCCTGCAGCAGTTGCAGGATCATGCGGCCGGTCTCGAAGTCGAGTTCGCCGGTCGGTTCGTCGCACAGCAGTATCGGTGGCTGCTTGACCAACGCCCGGGCAATGGCGACGCGTTGCTGCTCGCCACCTGAGAGTTGGGCAGGGAAGTGGTGGATGCGGTCGGCAAGCCCAACCTTGGCGAGCACGTCTTCGGCACGATCCGTACCGTTGTCGGCCGTGAGGTCGGCCACCAACTCGACGTTCTCGAGGGCAGTCAGCGTCGGGATCAAGTTGAAGAACTGGAACACGAAGCCGACATTCTCCCGGCGGTACCTCACCTGTCCGTCGACGTCGAGGCTTGCCAGGTCGACCCCGCCCACTTCAATCCGACCGTCGGTGACGTTGTCGATGGCGCCGACGAGGTTCAATAGAGTCGTCTTCCCGGACCCCGATGGTCCGAGGATGACGGCCAATTCTCCCTGGGGACCTTTGAAATCCACGTCCTTGAGCGCATGCACCGCGGTGTGACCTTCGCCGAACGTCTTCCAGACTCCGGCCATCTCAATTGCCATTACCAGTCACTTTCTCTTCTTTGTTTGTAGGCCGGCGAAGACCAGCCCGATTTGTCGGTCGACCTGCTCATACAGGTCGGTGGTTTCGTAGGTTTCAAGGCTGATGAACATGAACAGCTGGAGCACGAAGACAGATAAGACGATGAGTGCCGCTTCATAGACCTCAACGCCGTCGGCGAGCTGGTGTTGATCCTGGAAGTGGGACAGCAGCACCATGATCTGCTCGATGAGCCGCTGATCCATCCGAGCCAGCTCTTCGGTGAGTTCCGCACCACCACTACGTTGATAGGCGCTACCCAGAACCTCGCGCAGCAAGCGCCGGTCCCAGCTGGTGAAGTCGTCGAGGTATACCCGCGCCAGCCGTTGTGTCGCGGCCACGACGTCGTCGCCGGGCTCATCGAGGACCGCCATGCCTGCGGTGACCATGCGGTCGGTGTCTTCCTCCACGCCGGCCAGCAGCAGGGCGCCCTTTGAGCCGAAGTAGTTGTAGACAGTGCCGACAGAGACATCGGCCGCCGCAGCAATCTCCTCCATAGTGGTGGCGTCGAGGCCGTTCTCGGCGAAGAGGGCTACCGCCTCCCGGACGATGCGGTGCCTCAGTTCCTGCTTCTTGCGTTCCCTGAGACCGGGCATGTAATCACTCCAAACTTATAGTAACTATAAGTTTAGAGCGACTGTAGAAAGATGCAAAGCGCGCAAAGACGGCGACGGGCGTGGCGCAGAAGCGAGCTAGGTCAGCCGGTGACTTGGACCGCCGAATCGTGGTCGTCAACAGCCAGTGCGAAATGAAGGCTGTCGCCGTTGGCGTGCAGCAGGTACATGGCTTCGATGTTGACGCCGGAGTCGGCGAGTCGACGCGTCATCGAGGCCAGCGCAGCGGGGGAGTCCTTGATGACGGTTTCGACTACGGGCTGCTCCTCGAAGCGAACCCCGGCTTCAATCAGTACGCGACGCGTCGTGTCCACGTCGTTGGCCATCAGGCGGACCATGGATTCGTCACCGAGGGAGAACGCGGCCAGGGCCTCGATGTGGATCCCGGCTTCGGACAGGCGATCGGCGAGTGCGGCGAGTTGGCCGGGCCGGTTGACCATGTGAACGGTGAACTCTGTCATGTCCCCAGCCTACGCCGTTGTGCGCGGAATTGGAATTGTTCGACCGGTTGTTGAGAATATCGAACATATGTTCGATACAATGAAGGGCTCATGGTCCGCTATGCCGAACTACACAGCCACACGAATATGAGTTTTCTCGACGGGGCCTCACACCCTGCAGAGATGGTCGAGCTTGCAGCCGAGCTTGGCTACACCGCACTTGGGGTCACCGATCACGATGGTTTTCGCGGGGTAGCAAAGGTGCATCAAGCGGCCCGGCAAACCGGGTTGCCAATCGTGTACGGCACAGAGGTAGGCATGTCGCGGATAACCCTCCCCTCGAGGGAGGGTCGAGCGAGCCGGAGGCTCGATCGGGGAGGGGGCAGCAGTACCCCCCATCGAACGGACGTGCCGTCTAGCGGCACGTTGCCGCTCGATCCCCCCGCAAGTGGGGGATCGTTCCAGGACGTAAAGGCAAAGCACAGTCGCGGCCGGATACGACGGATGCACGGATCGAAGCCGGCGAACAAGCCGGAGACCGATCACCTCGTCCTGCTGGCCCCCGACCCTGCAGGGTATGCGGCCATATCCCGGTTTGTCACCAGGGGCCAGTATCGGGGCAGGAAGGATGAGCCTCGCTATGACTACCGCGAACTCGAGGAAGCTTCTCGTCATGGCAACCTCGTCGCACTATCTGGTTGTAACCAAGGTGCGGTCAACCGAGCTGCCCTGACAGGAGACCTGAATGCTGCAATAGCTGCCGCGGAGCATCTGCGCGATCTATTCCCCGGACGGTTCTACCTGGAAGTGTGGGACCACGGTATGCCGGAGGACGACTACCGCAACGACTTGGTCGCCGAAGTGGCGCGCCTCACAAGAACGCCGCTAGTTGCGACCAACAATGTGCACTACGCCCGAAGCCGCGATGCAGATCTCGCCGAGGTACTAGCCGCCATCGCCGGTCGGCGCGATCTCGACACAGCCGATGGTTATCGGCCCGCTACCGATCAGCGCAACTTGCGTCATCCCGAGGAGATGCATCGGCTTCTCAGCCGCTATCGCGGTGCGGTCGAGCGAGCCGCCGATCTTGGTGAGTCGCTGGCGTTCGACCTCGATCTGGTAGCTCCAGATCTTCCCGACTTCCCCATGCCCGGAGCTTTCACGACCGAGATCGAATACTTGACTCACCTGGCATTCGAGGGGGCGCGTACCGTCTATCCGGGTGAGGACGGCAGGATCGATCAGCGTGCCAGGGCACGACTCGAGCACGAGCTGCAGGTGATTGGGGATCTGGGCTATGCGGGGTTCTTTCTCGTTGCCTGGGACATTGTCCGTTTCGCCCGATCCCAGGACATCTACTGCCAGATTCGCGGCTCGGGTGCCGATTCGGCGATTTGCCGCTGTATCGGGCTGACGCGCGTCGATCCGATCCGGCTCAACTTGCCGTTCGAGAGGTTCCTCTCGGCCGAACGAGGCCGCCCTCCCGACATCGACATCGACTTCGAAGCTGAGCGGCGCGAGGAGGTCATTCAGTACTGCTATCAGCGATACGGCAGAGAGCGAGCTGCAATGGTGGCGAACGTGATCACCTATCGCGCCCGGTCGGTACTCCAGGATGTCGGCAAGGCGTTTGGACTCACCCAGGCCCAAGTCAATGGTTTGACCAAGTATCTCGACACCCGCAACCCCAAGGCGATTCGAGCCGAGGTTGATCTTCCCGAGGGCATGACCGCTGAATACATCTACGACATCTGTGATCGGCTCGACGGCTTTCCTCGCCATCTCGGGATCCACTCCGGAGGGATGGTCGTTTCACAACAACCGTTGTGGCAGGTAGTCCCTATGGAGTGGGGACGGATGGAAGACCGCACCGTTCTGCAGTGGGACAAGGACGATTGCGCTGCGATGGGTGTGGTCAAGTTCGACCTGCTGGCACTAGGAGCGCTCAATGGGATGCATCTCTCCGTTGACATGATCCGGGAGGTCCACGGGGTCGACATTGACCTGGCCACGATTCCCCAAGAGCCGGTCATATACGACATGTTGACCCGATCGGACACAGTCGGAGTATTCCAAGTCGAATCGCGTGCGCAGATGGCAACGCTGCCCAAGATGAAGCCGCGCACCTTCTACGACCTTGCCATAG
>JASJEG010000233.1 GCA_030064765.1 Acidimicrobiia bacterium
GTGTCCAACGCACGCAACGTCTCGGCCTGCTGTTGACGAAGCTCGGAAATCACCGCTTCCCGAGCCAGAAGCTGCTGCTCCAACACATCAACCGAAACACCCAAATCAACATCGAACATGACCACAACATACAAACCAGCAGTGACAAGAAATCGCCTGCCCGAATTGGCCAAACCGGCTAGTCGGCTAGGCCCCTGAATCGCCGTCTGCGATCCGCCAACCACATCAAGCTCAGCCCAACCAGCGACAGGAACACCGCAACAACTGACGCCAGCCGCACCCGGTTGAGCGGCAGTGGAGGTGGCGGATCGATCGGCTGCCCTTCATACAACTCAACCGGTGCTCGACGCCCTGCATTGTCGATCAGCGTCATTGCGCAGTCGTTGGCTCGGTCTCGCTGGAACTCCCATCCATCGGGAGGCTCGGCAAGCGGTGCATCCAACGGGCAGAATCCATCACCAAGCGGATCGGGATCGGGCGACACGAGGATGCCGACAACCCCACCCACTAGCAGTGCAAGCAACATCGCAATCAGGATGTTCCGCCGATTCACCGGCGCAGCCTACGGCAACGCTCCGCCTATTCCTCTTCGCCGCCGTGGGGTTCCTCTTCGGTCTCCACCCGCAGCTCACCGTCTCGGAAATAGGCCTCGAGTTCCGACTTGTGGTCGTTGCTCTCGAACTTGACTTCAACCTCATCGGGCCCCGTGTGCTCTGCCTCGACGCTGAAGCCAGGGCGGGGTGTCGCCGACACGAGGTTGACCTGACCATTCCCAGACGCCAGCACGACTGTGCCGCCAATCAGGTCGTGAGTGGAATAGCTGATCGGGGCGGTCGTAGTCGTAGTTGGCGGTGTGGTCGTTGTAGTGGTCGTCGGGGGCGCCGCCGTCGTCGTGGTGGGAGGCGGTGCTGGCGGCGTTGTGGTCGTCGATTCTGAAGGCGCCGTAACAGTCACCGCCGGCGTCTCGCTCGGCAATGTTGTCGTCGCTGTTGAGGAGGTCGTGGTGCTGGGCACGGCTACCGTCGTCGACGGAGCCTCCGTCGATGTCGTGGCCTCCCCCACCACCGTCGTGGTCGTCGAAGTAGGTGCGCCGATGGCGACCGGGGTCTCGACGACACGGTCGCGGATGCCCGCCACAGCAGCAGACGCAATCAATACCGAAAGCACCGTGGCGCCAAGCCAGGCAGCCCCAATGCCCAAATACTTTCTCATCTTGTCCAGCATGACCGACCACGCGAGATCCTGAGTTAAGACAAGGCTAAGCGACAATCAAGCGACGGTTGGATATGCCACCTGGAGAACAGTTCGGGTGTAACTTGCCCGGATGGCATCGATTCTCATCATCGAGGATGACCAGCGGATCAGGCAATCGCTGGCGACCAGCCTTGCCGAGCGCGGGCACGATGTCGAAGCTACCGCCAAGGCCATGGACGGAGTCCAGAAGGCGGTGGAGGGCCAGGTTGATGTGGTCGTTCTGGACCTCGGGCTGCCAGACGTGGACGGCGCTGATGCCCTGCAGATGATTCGCGCTGTCAGCGAGGTGCCGGTGATCGTTGCGACTGCTCGCGACGACCAGGACGAAATCGTGCGCATCTTCGATGCAGGAGCAGATGACTACGTCATCAAGCCCTACTCCACGGACCACCTCGAAGCCCGAATCCGGGCGTTGCTGCGGCGGGCCGCCACCAAGATCGAGGCAACCGAAGTCGGAGTCGGCGACCTCCGCATCAACACCGAGGCTCACGAAGCCTTCCTCGGCGGGGAGCTGCTCGACTTGTCGGCAAAGGAGTTCGAGTTGCTCGCATACCTCGCTGAGCGGCCCGGAAAGATGATCAGCAAACGTGAGCTGCTGGCCGCCGTGTGGCGGCAACCGTACGGTGGAGCCGATAAGACGGTCGACGTGCACCTCTCCTGGCTCCGCAGGAAGCTCGGCGAGACGGCTGCCGAACCGCGCTACATCCACACTCGTCGCGGCATTGGTGTCAAGCTGGTCGAACCCGAGTCGTGAGACGGCGGCTCATACTCGTCAGCGCAGCCGTCACGACGATGGTCGTGCTTGCCTTTCTCATACCCCTTTCGCTGACCATCCGGGATCTAGCCCGCGACCAAGCCCTCACGGCCGCACAGAATCAAGCAGAGGCGATTGCCCAGCTGATTGCGTTGCGATCGCCGGGCACCCCAGCCGATGAGGTTGTGGAGAATATCCCACTGGGTCTGGGCGAGTATGACGCCTCGATTCTCCTAAGCGCCGACCAGGGCACAACGCGCGAGGTCATCGGGGCGCCGGTTCCTACCGGAGAGAACCTCGAAGCGGCCTTCAACGGAGCATCCTTTCGGGCCAAGGTCACGGGAGGACAGGCGTTCTACGCGCCGGTATTGGTACCCAACAGCTCAGATGCGATCGTGGTTCGGGTCTTCGTACCTGATGGGGAGCTGACCGAAGGCGTGGGCCGTTCGTCCATCATCCTGGCACTGCTCGGGACGGCCTTGATACTCATTGCCATCTTTGTCGCCGACCGCTTGGGGCGGTCGATTGTCGAACCGGTCCGAGAGCTTTCGGCGACCGCAGCAATCCTCGGCGAAGGCAACCTAGACGCACGAGTGACCCCGTCCGGTCCTCCCGAAGTCCAGGAGGTTGCGCTCGAACTCAATGATCTCGCCGACCGGATCGTGCGACTCCTCAAGCTGGAGAGGGAAGCGGCCGCAGATCTGTCGCACCGGCTGCGGACACCGCTGACTGCGCTCCGACTCGACGCAGAAGCCCTCCCGTCCAGTCCCGGCAAAGAACGGGTACTCGAAGATCTGGATGACCTGGACCGCACAGTCGACTATGTCATCCGTGAAGCACGGCGTCCGGCTCGGACCGACGCATCCAATGCCTGCAACCTGACCGTCGCCGCTCGCGACCGGGTCGAGTTCTGGAGCGCTCTGGCCGAGGAGCAGGACCGCAATCTCGAATACATCTCGGACGATGCCCCTGCCTGGATCGCCGCCGGCTCCGACGATGCTTCCGCAATGATCGACGCCCTAATCGGGAACGTGTTCGCCCACACCGACGAAGGCGTCGACCTCACAGTTGCGGTTGCCGTCACCGGACCCAACGATGTGCTCCTCGTGGTCGATGATCAAGGGCCGGGCTTCTCAGCTGAGATGGCGGCCCGCGGTTCGAGCGCAGCCGGTAGCACCGGGCTCGGTCTCGACATCGTGACCAACACCGCGAGAGCGGCAGGCGGCCAGTTGGAGATCGCGTCGAACCCCGACGGCGGGGGCCGGGTGGCGATCACCCTGCCGCTGATTGTTGTCTAGCTGCCTACAACACGGGGTCGTCGCCGGTTCGGCTCATCCGTCGTCACCCGACGCCGAGGACATCCCGAGGGGAGTGCAGCAGTGAATTCGGTCGTGTTCCCGTGCCAAGATGGCGTTGTGGTTCACCATTTACCCCAAGATCCGGATGTGCCCGCGCTGCAGGTGCTGCTTGGTGAGTCTGCGGTCGAGGTGCTCTCCGCGGCCGGCGACGCCGCCGGGTTCGATGTGGAGGAGGCAACCGTCTCTCAGGTCCGGTACGTTCCTGGGCGCCATGTAGCCGTCCAGTACAACACCAAGCTGATCGACTCTTCAGGTCGGCAGTCCGCCCCGATGCTCGTCGCCATGTCGGGGATCGAAGTTCCGGACAAGACACCCGTTGTGTCTTCAGGCGATATCTCGATTGCAGTTTGGCGGTTTCCCCGTGACCCGTTCCTTCCAGGCCTTGTCGAAGCTGTGGACCCGACGGCTGTCGTCGAGTTGCTGACGAGGTTGGGGGCGCCTACTCGGGACGTCCGGCTGCGCACTCGGGCCTATCGGGCGACGCGACGAGCCGTGGTCGAGGCTCGCAGCGAAGCCGGAACCATCTACATGAAGGTTCTCCGCCCCAACCGCGTCGCGGCCCTGCAAGCGCGCCACACCGCACTGGTGGGTCATGTACCTATTCCGCACAGCCTGGGATGGTCCCGCCGCCTCGGGATCGTGGCAATGCAAGCCTTGGGTGGGCGAACCCTGCGCCAGGCCATAGAAGCCGGGGAGCACGAACTGCCATCGCCGCAGGCACTCGTTGCGCTGCTCGACCAATTCCCCAATTCGGGACCAGAAGCTTCAGTGGTCAAGGGTGCCTATCAGAGGTCCCGGGAACATGCCCGGCTCATCGGAACCGTCCTCGCCGAATCCAAGGAGCTTCTCGACGAGATCGTGCTTGCAGTCGCCGCCGCCAGTTTGAACGAACCCGCAGTCGCCGTGCACGGCGATTTCCACAGCTCGCAGGTCTTGATCGATGCCGGGCGCATAGTTGGTCTGGTAGATGTCGACACTGCGGGCATTGGGCAACGCACCGACGACCTGGCCAATCTGGTCGGTCAATTGGCCACCCTGACATTGGTGTCGGGCCAGCCCCACGCAATAAACGCCTACATCGCTGAGTTGCTGCGCCACTTCGACCGGATCACCGATCCAGCAGCGCTCAGGCTGCGGATAGCTGCTGTGGTGCTGGGGTTGGCAACCGGGCCCTTTCGGGTGCAGTCCCCTCATTGGCCTGAAGAAACGCTCCGCCGTCTCGAGCTGGTGCAGCAATGGATCGCCGATTCGCAGAAATAGCTCGACGCCGCGCGTGTGTCCAATGGTGCTTCGTAGCCTCCACCGGGGTCGCTCCCGGAGAGGAACTGGCGCTTTATTGCCAGATACCGCTCACTTAGCGCAGGGTTAACCAAGGCAGCCCGAAGATGGCGGAGCCAGGTGCTCAGAAACCAGAAAGGACCTCGCTACATGGTTGTCAAGAAGCAATGGAAGGTGGTCGGTGGGACTGTGGCTGCCGCGGTTGCACTCGGCAGCGGCGCTGCCGTCGCTCAGACCGCAAGTAATCGGCCCGAGACGATAGACCTCGAAGACGTAGTCACAATCGAGCAGGTGACTCCCGCGACTATCGCTTCGCTCTTCGACGATCCGCCCACCATCACGCTCGAAGAGTCGGTGGCATCGCCGATCGAGGACGACGATGGTGTCGACACCATGCAGACAGTTGAAACCAGCGACTCTGTGGACACCTCGGACACCGAAGGCGAGGAATCCCCGGAGAGCCCTGAGAGCGTCGACTCGACAGATGAGGAATCCCCGGACAGCCCTGAGAGCGTCGACTCGACAGATGAGGAATCCCCGGACAGCCCTGAGAGCGTCGACTCGA
>JASJEG010000226.1 GCA_030064765.1 Acidimicrobiia bacterium
CGTCGAGTTGGAGCAGCTCACGGGAGAACACCCCTACCGAGAACGGCTGTGGCAACAGCTCATGCTGGCGCTCTATCGATCTGGCAGACAGGTGGACGCGCTGCGCACGTTCCAGTCGCTCCGACAGACGCTGGGCGAAGATCTAGGAATCGACCCTGCCCCGGAGAGCAATGAACTCGAGCGAGCCATCTTGCTGCACGATCCTGATCTGCTCTGGGAGCCGCCTCCGCCTCCATCCAACCTGCCGGCGAGTCTCACCAGCTTCGTCGGACGCGCCGTCGAGATAGCAGAGGTCACCAAGCTCATCGATACTGCTCGCTTGGTGACCCTCACCGGCCCCGGGGGAATCGGCAAGACGAGGCTCGCACTCGAAGCGGCAAAGCGGGTCCGGGACCGATTCGCGGACGGGTTGTGGTGGATCGACTTGGCACCGCTGCGTCCGGGCGACGAAGTCGTTGCTGAGGTTGCACGGGTCTTGGGTGTCGCGGCTCAGCCGGGGAAGACATTGACCGAGTCAGTCGCCCAGTCGCTGGTTCGTCGCACGGCTCTACTCGTCCTCGACAACTGCGAGCACGTAGCGGATGGCGCCGCGGCCTTCGTGTCCGACGCTCTACGAGTTGCGGATGGCATACGGGTACTGGCTACTAGTCGGGTGCCACTCCGCGTGTCGGGCGAGTCTTTGTGGATCGTTCCTGCACTGTCCATGCCCGATAGCCACTCGGACACAGCACCCGGACTCCCATATTCCGACGCGATCGAGCTGTTCGTCGAGCGAGGCGCTGGAATTGCGCCTTGGTTCCGACTCGACGCCACGAACAGCGCTGAAGTAGTGGCGATCTGCACCCGCCTCGACGCAATTCCCCTTGCCATCGAGATGGCAGCGGCCCATCTCCGAGTAATGACCCCGTCTGAGATTGCCGGCGCCCTCTACAACCGTTTCGAGGTGCTCGTCCGGCGCGAGCACGACCGGGTGTTGCGTCATGAGACACTGCAGACAGCCCTTGATTGGAGCTATGAGCTGCTCTTACCGGAGTTGCAGACAGCCTTTGACAACCTGGCAGTCTTTCCAGGTTCGTTCAGCCTCGACGCCGCAACGCACATAGCGTTCGTTCACGCCGAGGATCTGTTGCCTCGAGGAATCATCACCGCACTTGTTGAGTCTTCCATGGTCACGACCCTCGAACACCGGGGCGATACACGCTTTCGGCTGCTCGAGACGCTGCGCGAGTACGGACTGGCCAACCTGCGAGCCTCAGGCCGGCTCGAAGGGGCTCGTGACGCTCATGCCAACTACTTCGTTCGCCACTTTGCGCCAGCAGCCGCTGACGTCGGCGAGCCACCGTTTGTCGAGTGGATCAGTCGCCTAGCCAGCAGCTACGGCGATGTCGAGCTGGCAATGGAGTGGCTGTTCGAACGTGATCGGGCGATCGAGGCTCTCACGCTTGCACCCGCTCTACTGCATTACTGGGTCCGGACCGGCAACGCCCCTGAAGCGCGCCGGTGGGGAAAGCGTATGGTCGAATCAGGAAGCGATTCATCCCCAGAGCTTCGATCTGCGGCTCATGCCGCGATCAGCTTCGCAGGGACGATTATGGCTGATGATCCTGCGCAGGCAGTTGCCCACGCTGATCGTGCAATCGCCTTGGGCAGGGATTCGAACCATCGTCGCGCCCTTGTAATGGCTCTGTTCGTGCGTGCCAATGCTGCCCTTCTAGTGGGCGACTTCGAGGCGTTGTACACAGCGGCTACGGAGGGGATAGAAGAAAGCGAGAGAACCGGCTTCAACTGGGGCCGCGGCGGATGCCTGAGCACTCTGGCCTTTTGGCATTTCTACGGTGGCGGATCTCTCGACAATGCCCGCGCATTGGGGACCGAAGCGGTTTCGATCTTCCGGGCCGTTGGCGACCTCGGCGGCCAGGTCGTGCTCAATCCCGTCCCTGCGATTGCGCTCCGCCAAGGCGACATGGCCGCGGCTGAGCGCTACGCCCTCGACACGGCCGCAGTTGCCAGCGGGACGGGATGGGAGGCAACTGCTCTGGTCAACCTTGCAGAGGTCTACTTGGCCCAGGGCGAGCTCGAAAACGCCGAGCAAACGTTAGAGCGTGCCGCAGTCCGAGCGCTGGACACGGGTCTGGAGAACTGGTTGCGCATGGCGCTGCGCGACATGGCCCAGGTTGCGCTGCGGCGCGGGAACGCATTGAAGGCAGCGAGGCTAATGGGAGCGTCGCGGCGGAACATGCCCGTGTGGGGCCTCGATCCCTCCGTCTACGAACCCCTCGAGAGCAAGACTACGGAGATCCTGGGCGCAGCGAGCTGCCAGGAGGCCGCGGACGAGGGCTTTGCGCTGGACACCGAAGGGCTGCTGAAACTCGCTCTGTGACTCCAGAGGACGGTCATCCTCTTGTGGTGACGGCCCGGAAGCTGCCTCGAGAACGTGCCCTGACGCCCCTCGTCTCCCGACGCCCTTCATCCGTCCACCAGCCCGCGGTGAACCTCTCCCTACCCGACACCTGCGAGGAACGCGAGCACTCGCTCTTCGTACGCAAGCGCATCTCTGTTCCAAGCCTGCACGTGCCCGGCACCGTCCACGACGACGAGGGTGACGAGATCCGGTCGCTTCTCTTGCAGCCGCTCACTCACATCGAGGGGAACAGTGCTGTCATCGGTGCCGTGGAAAACGAGGACAGGAATATCGATCTCCTCGGCATCGTCGATGAAGTCGACTTGCGACCAGTCGAAGTCGAATCGAAGTGATCCAAAGAACTTGGCGACTGTGGCCAGCGACTGGGGCACCCCCAATCCGATCAGCGGAAGCGACCGCTGGCTCGCCTCGAAGTCAACAGTGCGCCCGAAGTCGATATTCGGCGAGTCGAAGATCGCCCCGACAGCCCGCGATGCAAGGTTTGACTCATACAGGAAGCCGAGGGAGTGAGCGGCACCAGTACTCAAGCCAACCAGAACGACGTCCTCCGCACCGTGGTCTATGGCGTATTGCACGGCACCTTCGACCTCCGCCCACTCAGTAGCACCGTAACGGTGATAGCCGCTGGGATCCGCCGGCTGACCCGGATCGTTCCGATATGTAACGATGAGCGTTGGATGACCCGATTCGGAAATCGGTCTGAGAATCCGCAGACACTCGCGCGGCTCAGCACCCTTCCCATGAACAGCAACCACCCACGTCTGGCCGTCAGCAGGGACGAACCAAGCATCGAACTCCCCCAAAGGAGACGCGTAGCTGACGTCCTCGTACTGGAAGCCAACATCCAACGGGCTCGATTCGTAGAAGTAGGACTGGAAGTCGGCAGGACTACCAACTGCCGGGGTTGCTCCGTCGGAAGGCCGGAGCCGTCTCGTCACCACGTCATATTCGCCCTCAGTTCGAGCTTCGACGACATCACCAACTTCGATCCAACCATCGGGCAGATCGACGCCGTATCGGCCGTCGGCAAGCAGGTCGGCGTCGCTCCCTGCTTCCGAGCGAAACGTGATCTCGTTCTCGCCGACTGCAATCACCTCGAGATCGAACTCCTGGACCTCGTCCTCCGAATCGACGGCAAATGCATCACTGCCCAGCAGGCTCGAGAAGTACCAGCCTCCCGCGCCGTAGAAGAGCGTGACCAGGACGACAACGATCACGCCGGCGCGCCGCAGGATCCGATTCCGTCGGTTCGCCCCGGTCGACTTCTTTCCTTCTTCGATTCTTGGTTGTTGATCCATCATGGTCCCCGCTCCGGGTCCTCTTGTGGCTTCACCAATCAGCGTGTCACTGGACGGTCCGAACGTCTATGGGGGATGAACCCCTATAAGAGCGCGTTCAAGGCCCAGCAGCCCGGCATCGGCCCGCCCGTCGGTTGCACTAAGCGTTCGATCTAGCTCGAGCTGCCTGAAACCAAATCAAGCCGGCGAGAAGCAGCAAGCCTCCCACCAGCCAGACCTCTGCATCCACAAAGAAGACAAGGAAACTGCAACTAGCCAGTCCGGCCCAGGCCAGCCATCTCGGCAGAAAGCGTTTCTCCGCAGGCAGCCGCAACGCCGCAGCGTTGGTGAGTGCGTAGTAGATCAGCACGTTGAAAGCACTGAAGGACCAGGTCGTGCGCACGTCACCGGTGAGCGCCAGAGCACCGACCACTACTCCCATGACAATCGCCGCAACGACCGGCGTGCGCCCGCTCGGATCGAGACGTGCAGTAGCTGCAGGCATATCGCCGCGGCGGCCCATCGCCAGCAGCACACGGGACAGACCGAGAATCAGGTTGAGCAGAACACCCAACATGGCCGTGACTGCGCCAATCGCAATGAGAGTCGCTACTCCCGGCATCTCGAGCACACGGGCGATAGCCTCGAGGGGTGCAGACGTCGACTCAGTGAGGCTTGCGAAGCCATCCGCCCCGACCGCACCGACACCGGCCAGCGCAACGGCAACATAAAGCACTGCCGTGACGAGCAGGGTCGATCCGATCGCCAACGGAATGGTGCGGCGAGGATGATGAACCTCTTCCCCAAGGGTCGCAATCCGGCCGTAGCCCGTGTAGGCAACGAACATCAGCGCCGTTGCCTCGAGGAACCCGAATGCGTTCCCCTCCTGGCCGCCGAGGAACGGGGTGAAACTCGCGGAGTCGAAGTCGCCGAGGGCAAAAAAGACAAAGGCTGCCAATGTCACGAGAGTCACGGTGACTATGACGGCATTGACTTGCGAGGAGAATCGAATCCCTGTGAGGACGATCAGGACGATCGCCACAACTGCGACGAGTGCCAGCGGAACGAGCCAATCATCGCCTTGGTCAAAGAGGTTCAGGGTGTAGCCGCTGAATCCGAGAGCAGCGGTTGCTGCGGAGGCCGACTTGGCAGTCAGGAACGTCCAACCCGAAACGAACCCAAGCGCCGGGTTGAGAAACTCGTAGCCGTACTCGTACGTTCCGCCGCTGACCGGGTGTGCCGCGGCAAGCTGGGCACTACTCGATCCGTTGAAGGCGGCAACGAAAGCCGCCAGCCCAACAGCAAGCACGACGGAAGCTCCGGTGATGCCGGCGGCAATTCCGATGCTGACGAACACCCCGGTGCCGACGATTGAACCCAACCCAAGAAGGGTCGCACCGAACACGCCGAGTTCGCGGCGCAGACGGTCGGGTGTGGCTGATGATGACACGGCGCCGGAGTGTAGGGCCCGGA
>JASJEG010000227.1 GCA_030064765.1 Acidimicrobiia bacterium
GTCGAGGCGACTTCGGATCGGATGAGCTCGACCGTTCTCACCCCGGCGTCGATATCGACTCCGGCGTCGGCATAGGTTGTTCCCGGGGTGACAGTTGTTTGCTCCGATCCGGGATCGGTGACATCGAGACTGCGAGTTCCGATGTCGCTGCGGTACTGCATGCCGGCAAAGCCGATGTGTTCGATCCCGTGGTAGGCGCACGCCAACGCCATCGGCAGGTTCTGCTGGACCCCGGTCACCGCGAGGACTCGGCCGCCGTTGGTGACGAGTTCGTGGTCCATCCGCGTCCCGGCATGGAAGACCTTGACTCCGGGAACGCTGTTGGCTTCGGCGATGCCCGAGATGGCTGTCCCCTTTTCATACTCGCCGGGATAGCCGGCAGATGCTGCCACGACCGTTGCTGCGACCGCGTCGCGCCAGCGAATGTCAATGGTCTGCAGCGTGCCGTCGATGCATGCATTGAGTATGTCCCACAGATCCGTCTCCAATAGCGGCAAGATGACCTGGGCTTCGGGATCCCCAAATCGACAGTTGAATTCCAGGACCTTGGGTCCGCTTGTCGTGATCATCAAGCCGGCGTAGAGCACACCTACGTATGGGTCTCCCTCCATGGCGAGAGCCCGAATCACCGGCTCCATGACATCTGTCACGACCACACGCTGCAGGGCTTGGTCGACGAGTGGAGTTGGTGCGTAGGCACCCATTCCTCCGGTGTTGGGTCCCTGATCACCATCGAGCAATGGCTTGTGATCCTGGGCTGCCGGCATCGGCACAAGCGTCGTTCCGTCGCAGAAGGCAAGGACCGTGGCTTCCTGGCCGACGAGGCGCTCTTCGATGAGAACTTCGTCGCCGGCGGCGCCGAACTCGCGATCGACCATGATCCGGTGCAGCGCGTGCTCGGCTTCAGCTAGGGAGTTGGGGACGATGACCCCCTTACCGGCCGCAAGCCCGGAAGCCTTGATCACGGTCAAATGCGACACCGAGCGCAAGTAGTCGAGTGCCTCCTCGTAGTCCGATACGACCTTGTAGGCCGCGGTCGGGACCCCGACTCGTTTCATCAAGTCTTTGGAGAATGACTTGGAGCCTTCCAGGCGGGCGGCGGCAGCGACCGGGCCGAAGCAGCGCAGCCCTGCTTTCTCGAACTCATCTACCAGGCCTGCAACGAGCGGCGCCTCCGGCCCAACAACCGTCAAGTCCACCTCGTTGTTGCGAGCGAAGTTGATCAGGTCGTCGACTTGATGCGTCTCGATCGGGACGTTTTCAATGCGGTCGTCGCCGGCCGCGGTCCCTCCGTTCCCGGGGGCTACGAACACTCGCCGTACTCGCAGCGACTTGGCGAGCTTCCACGCCAGCGCGTGTTCGCGGCCGCCACCTCCGACGATGAGCACCTTGGCCATTATTCGGCGTCTCCGCTCTGTGCCCAGGCTGATTGGAAGGCCAGCTTGTCTCGATCCCTCCAGTACCCGTTCAGCTCTAATGGGTATGCGCCGGTGAAACAGGCATTGCAGTGGCCTTCACGGCCGATGGCTTCCTCGGTCACGGCTCGCATCATGCCCTCCTCCGACAGGTATGCCAGGCTGTCCGCTCCAATGTGCTTCCGGATCTCCTCAGTGGATTTGATGAAGCCGATCAACTCTTCGCTGTCTGCCATGTCGATCCCCATGAAGCAGGGATGACGGACCGGCGGCGACGAAACCCGAACATGTACTTCGGCGGCGCCACCCTCGCGGAGCAGGTTCACCAGTGGACCGGCGGTCGTGCCGCGGACGATCGAATCGTCGATCAGGACTACCCGCTTGCCGGCGAGGTTGGCCTCGAGGGGGTTGTACTTGAGGTGAACCCCCGACTTGCGCAACCGGTCGCTCGGCTCGATGAAAGTGCGTCCGATGTACCGGTTCTTGGTGAGACCCTCTGTGTACGGGATGCCCGATGCCGTGGCATAGCCAATCGCGGCGGGGGTGGCCGAATCAGGCACCCCAACCACGACATCCGCATCGACCGGTGCTTCTGCCGCCAGGATCTCCCCGAGCCGCTGTCGCACGCGATGGATTGTCTGCCCCTCCAAGACCGAGTCAGGTCGGGCGAAGTAGACGTACTCGAAGACACACAAGGCGGGCGTGGTGTCGAAGCTACCCCGGCGGCTGTGGCAGCCGGCCGCATCGAGCCGGACGATCTCCCCGGGGGCCACCTCGCGCACATGTGTTGCCCCGACCGTCCCTAGTGCACACGATTCTGACGCCAGCACGTAACCGCCGTCGGGAAGCTTCCCGATGCACAGCGGGCGGAAGCCGTGCGGGTCACGTACGCCGAAGACGGCGTTGCGGGTCAGAACGACTAGTGAGTAGGCGCCTTCTGCCGCGTTCATGAACTGCTCGATCCGGGCCTCCCAGTCGGGGTCTCCGTTGTCCGAACCCGGCGGCGGCGCCGCCAGCATCTGGGTGATCACCTCGCTGTCGCTGGACGAGGTGAGACCAACTCCGCGTTCCAGGAGTTGTCGGCGCAGCTCAGGGGCATTGGTCAGGTTGCCGTTGTGGCCAACGCCCAGTGGGCCGTGCATGGTTTCGATGAGATACGGTTGCGCGTTGCGGAGATGGGAAGAACCGGTCGTCGAGTAGCGATTCTGCCCGATGGCCAGGTGGCCCTGCAGTTTGGCCAGATTGTCTTCGGTGAACACCTGGGCGACTAGCCCCATGTCCTTGTGCAGCGCAGCAGCAACTCCGTCGCTGGTGGCGATGCCGGCGCTCTCCTGGCCGCGATGTTGCAGCGCATAGAGGGCAAAGAACGTGACCCGAGCGACGTCGGTGTCGGTTGCGAATATCCCGAAGACGCCACACGCCTCGCGGGGGCGGTCGAGGATGTCCTCGTTCAGGCTGATGTCCACTCGCTCATCTCCGGTCGCTGGGAGACTACTGGTCCCTCAGGCTCTGGTCGTCATCGATGATGGTTTGGGTCGACTTTCCTTGGGCGGTCTCTACGGCCTTTCGCACGTCGGGGTCGCTGAGGCCGAGGACCTTGGCGGCCAGCAGCGCGGCCCCTCCCGGTTCGAGAACAACCGCAGGTGCGATTCCCGATGGCATCCGCAGCGACGAGAAGACGTCGGCTCCACCGAAACGATCGGAGTAGGGAGGGCACGCGATGACCGGGGCTGCGACGTTGCCGTCCACCAACCCGCTCAGTGCATTGGAGCGGCCGGCGATTGTGACGTACACCTTGGGCCGGGGATCTGCTTCGTAGCCAGCAAGCAAATCCAATACGTAGGCCGCCGCCTTGTGAGCCGAGGCAACACGGATTTCGCTTTCGATTCCGAAGTCCGCGAGGGCGGTGGCGACTGCTTGTCCTTGATCCAGATCCGACTTCGACCCCATGATGATTGGTACCAACGGTTTCACAACAGTGCCTTTCTGATCCGCCCGGCTACCGGTGTCGCCCCGGGTTCGAAAGCGCTGCCGGTGAGGCGCTCGAACGCGTCGATGTAGCGCTGGGCAACCGTCGCAACGAACGCGGCGGGCATCGTTGGAGCAGGGCCCTCACCGCGATAGCCCTGGTCCACAAACCAGAGCCGAAGGAATTCCTTGTCGTAGTTCTGTGGGTCACCCGAGTCGTATGTCTCTGCAATCCAATAGCGACTCGAATCTGGGGTGTGCACTTCGTCGATCAAAGCCAACTGCCCATCTATCAACCCAAACTCGTATTTCGTGTCGACGAGGATGAGCCCCGCCGCGGCCGCAACTTCCTGACCCTTGCGGAAGACCGCAAGAGCCGCGTTCTTAACCTCCTGCCAGAGATCAGGCTCGACCAAGCCAAACGACACCACCTCCTCGCTGGTGAGGCGTTCGTCGTGGGCGCCGCCGGTTGCCTTCGTCGTGGGCGTGATCACCGGCTCGGGGAGCGCATCGTTCTTGGACAATCCGGGCGGTAGGTCGAGGCCGTAAGGTCGGTCGACTCCCTGGTCGTAGAGCGTCCACAGCGATGTAGACGTGACCCCCGTGATGTAGCCGCGCACGATCACCTCTACTGGGAGCGCCGCAGCTTCAGCACCGATGGTCACGTTGGGATCGGGGATGCTCTTGACGTGGTTGGCGACGATGTCTGATGTCTGCTCGAACCACCAAGCACTCAGCTGATTGAGAACCTGACCTTTGAACGGAATCGCCCCGAGCACTCGATCAAACGCGGAAACGCGGTCGGTCGTTATCAGAATCCGGTCGCCATCCCGGAGGTAGATGTCACGGACCTTGCCCTCGATCCGGTCTCCCAGCTCCGGGAGATCGGTGCGGAGCAGCGCTTCGGGCACGGCCGTCACCAGTTCGGCGTGTGACAGGGTCATGTCGACTTCCCCCTTGGCTGCGGT
This sequence comes from Acidimicrobiia bacterium, assembly GCA_030064765.1. Classification (GTDB taxonomy): domain Bacteria; phylum Actinomycetota; class Acidimicrobiia; order Spongiisociales; family UBA5794; genus JAAETI01. The sequence goes on from JASJEG010000227.1 coordinate 4,352, forward strand.
TCAGACACTTGCACCATATTCCACTCCGTTCTTGAAGAGCTGCAGGCCGGATCCATTGGCAAGCGACTGGTGCCGCCGCGGATGCTGACTGGTAACAATGTGATTCTCGGGGTGAGGCATGAGACCGAGTATGTTGCCCGCCGGGTTGGTGATTCCGGCGATGTTGTTGGCTGAGCCGTTGGGGTTGGCGGGGTAGGGGTCGGTCCCCTCCTTCACCCGGTAGCGCAGAGCCACGAGGTTTCCAGCCTCGATCTGCTCGATAGTCTGCTCGGGGGCCACGAACCGGCCCTCCCCGTGTGCAACGGGACAGAAGATCGAGGAATCGAGGCCCCTGATCCAGATGCTGGCCGAATCGGGATTGGGATCCAGGTCCACCCAACGGCACTCAAACCGACCCGAAGCGTTGTGGGTCAGTGTGGCCTGTTGCCGATCCGACCCGCCCAACGCCGGCAACAGGCCCGCTTTCACTAGGGCCTGGAACCCGTTGCAGATTCCCAACACCGGCCGACCGAGATCGATGAATCTGTGTAACTCGTCGCCGAATCGATGCCGGAGTGCCACCGCCCACAGCTTTCCCGCCCCCAGGTCATCGCCGTAAGAGAACCCACCGGGCAGCACAAGCACCTGGTGATCGAGGATGCTGGCATCGCCGTCGCGCAGACTGTTGATGTGGATGATCTGCGGATCTCCGCCGGCGGCTTCGATCGCCCAGGCAACGTCATGGTCGCGATTGGTCCCCGAGGCGTGAGCGATGAGGGCCCGCGGCTTCACGACGCCACCTCCACATGTCCCCGCCAATGGTGCTCTAG
>JASJEG010000228.1 GCA_030064765.1 Acidimicrobiia bacterium
GCGATGAAGGACCGGCTCAACGAGGTCAGCATCGACAACTGGATGCACTGTGTTGACGAAGCGCTGCGCAAGTCGGGCACCAGGGCGGACGGGACGCCATACACCCGGGCGGATCTCGACTATCTGAACATGCTGCTGGTCAAACCCTCAGCCCACAAGCAGATCCTCGATCTGCTCGGCCTCACCGAAGAGCAGTCTTTCTACCAGAGCGATATCGGCCACATCGGCGAACAAGACTCGATCATCTCGATCATCGAAGGCGAGCGCACCGGCAAGCTGAAGCCGGGCGACCTCATGGTGATCGTCGGGGCAGGGATCGGATACGTCTGGGGAGCCGGTGTCGTGCAATGGGGAGCGCCACAATGACCTACGAACAGACATCTCTGTACGTAACCGACTTCCTCGAGAAGCGATGCCAACTCACCCCTGACCGGGTCGCGCTGGTCGAAGGTCTCGGCGGCCCGGAGATCACGTTCCGGGAGTGGAACGAGCGGGTCAATCGCACGGCCAACTACCTCCGGTCGATGGGAGTCGAAAAAGGGGACCGGGTCTCCGTATATGCCTCCAACTGCCCCGAGTATCTCGATCTCTTCTGGGCCGCAGGAAAGATCGGGTTCGTGCTGCACAACCTCAACTGGCGGCTGACGGTGCACGAACTCACTCAGATAGTTGCCGACGCCGAACCGGTGGTTCTCTTCTACAGCAACGATTGGCGAGATCAAGTCGACGAACTGCGGCCGTCATTCACCACCGTCCGCCATGTCGTTGCGTTTGGTGAGCCGATCCCGGGTGACCGCAGCTTTGCGGAACGAGACGAATTCCCGACCGCACTCGATGGTCGTCCCGACCTGGACATGGATGACATATGGGGGATCTACTACACCGGTGGCACGACCGGCCTGCCCAAGGGGGCGATCCTCACCCACGGCAACCTCACCTGGAACTCGGTGAACACGATCACCTCCTGGGGCCTCACTGCAGATCACGTGGCACCGCTCCAGCTTCCTTTCTTCCACATCGGCGGCCCCAACATATTCATGGTGCCGCTCGTTCATCTTGGCGGGAAGACGATCCTGTGCACCGGGTTCGATATCGATGAGTCCTATGACCTAATCGAGAAGGGCGGGATCACCCACTATGTGGCGGTTCCCACGATGTACCAGATGCTGCAGTCGCATCCCCGCTGGGAGGACGCCGACTTCTCGAAACTGGCGCTGGTGATCTCGGGAGGAGCCCCCTGTCCGGTCCCGGTTATGCAGAAGTTCTGGGACCGCGGCATCGATTTCAAGATGGGTTACGGCCTTACAGAAGCGGCCGGCAACAACTTCTGGCTGCCGGCCGACCGGGTGCGCGACAAGACCACCTCGGTCGGCTTCCCGATCATGCACATCGAAATGAAGATCATCGACGAAGCCGGCAATGAAGTCGGGCCCAACGAGGCAGGGGAGCTGCTGATTCGCGGCCCGCACGTCACGCCCGGCTACTGGCGCCGCCCCGAAGCCACTGCAGAGACCATCAAGGACGGCTGGCTGTACACCGGAGACCTCGCGGTCAAGGACGAGGAGGGTTTCTTCACCATCAAGGGCAGGTCCAAGGACATGTTCATCTCGGGTGGGGAGAACGTATACCCCGCCGAGGTCGAATCGGTGATGTTGGCCTATGAGGGCGTTGCCGAAGCTGCTCTGGTTGGTGTGCCTCACGAAGTGTGGGGCGAGGTGGGTAAGGCAGTCCTGGTGCTGGATGCCGGTGCGGACTTCTCCGAGGACACCTTCCTCGAGTTCCTCGGCGAAAGGCTTGCCAAGTACAAGCTGCCCCGGTCAGTCGTCGTAATGCCGGAGATCCCCAAGACCGCCATCGGCAAGATCGACAAGAAGCTGCTCGCAGGAGAGTCATCATGAGCGTCCCCACCCTCGACGGCATCACCGCCCAGACCATCACCACCGACCGGCTCACCACTCGGGTGCTCACTTCAGGTCCCAACGACGGCGCCCCGGTGCTGTTCTTACACGGCAACCTGTCGTCGGCCACCTGGTGGGAGGAGACGATGTTGCGGCTTCCTGCTGGCTACCGCGGGATCGCTTTGGATCAGCGTGGGTTTGGCGAAGCGGATCCGGGCGCCAAGGTCGACGCCACTCGGGGCATGGGAGACTTCGTTGACGACGCGATCGCGCTGATGGACCATCTCGGCCACGACCGCTTTCACTTGGTCGGCAACTCGCTCGGCGGTGTTATGGCGTGGTGGATGCTTGCCGGGCACAGCGAACGAATCGTGTCGGTGACGCTGGCCGACCCCGGTTCGCCCTTTGGCTTCAGCGGCACCAAGGACGTCTTGGGCACGCCGACTAACGAGGACTTCGCCGGGTCGGGGGGTGGACTGATCAACCCGGAGCTGGTGCGGTTGATCTCCGAAGGAGATACCTCGACCGGTTCGATGTTCTCGCCGCGCTCAGCGCTCCGAGCCCTTGTTTGGAAGCCGCCGATGATCCCCGAGAGGGAGGACGCCTTCGTTGCCAGTTTGCTGCAGGTTCACATCGGGGAAGATGCCTATCCCGGGGACAAGCTGATGTCGGAGAACTGGCCGTTTGTTGCGCCGGGTGTGAAGGGCGTCAACAACGCCTTATCTCCGAAGTACGCGTTGGACGTAGCGCGGATCCTCGACGTCCCCGTCAAGCCACCGGTGCTCTGGGTGCGAGGAGCCCAGGATCTTGCGGTCTCAAACAACGCCGCTTCCGACCCCGGGACCTGGGGCCCGATGGGATTGGTGCCCGGCTATCCGGGGGCCGAGGCGTATCCCCCCCAGCCGATGCTCGATCAGATTCGCAAGGTTCTAGACGACTACACCGCAGCCGGCGGGAGTTATGAGGAGGTCGTTATCGACGACTGCGGTCACGTCCCATTCATCGAAAAGCCCGACGAGTTCGACAAGGTATTCCATGCCCAACTGGCAAATGGATGAGAAACGAGAGAGGGAAAGAGGAGGAAAACGGATGCTGAAAGCAACCAAGTTGCTGATGCTGCTGGTGGTGCTGGCCATGTTGGCTGCCGCCTGCGGTGGCGACGACGACGAGGCCACTCCGGACACGCTGCCGGAGACAACCGATGCGGCCCCGGCGGAGACCACCACTGCGGCCCCGGCGGAGACCACGACTGCGGCTCCGGCCGAGACAACGGCTGCCCCAACCGGGATCAGCTGTGGCGATGGCGTAACCGTTGGTGTCATCACTGACCAGAGCGGTGCGCTGGCGATCTACGGTGCCCATATCAACCGTGGGGTGCCCATCGGCTTCGCATATGCCACCGGAAGCGACGTTCAAGGGGATGGTCTCAGTGCTTCCGAGCAGACTTACATGCTCGACGATTGCGAGATCCGAGTCGTCTTCAAGGACGATCAGTCGAACGCCGAGCTGAGTGCAACGGCCGCGCGCGAGTTGGTCGAGGTCGAAGGCGCGCAGATCATCATCGGTTCGGTGAGCTCCGGTGTGACGGCGACACTGCAAGAGATCGCTCGTGAAAACAATGTGATACTCATCGCAGCTCCTGCCGCCGCAACCGACTTGACCGGATCGACCTTTGATCCAAATACGTTCCGAGCCAGTCGTAGCAACTACCAAGACGGCATGGCGATCTGCGATCAGTTCGTCAACAACGATGGCTTCCAGACCTTCGTGCAGATTGCACCCGACTACTCATTCGGATACGGCGGCGCACAAGCCTACGAGGATGCTTGCACCTTCTTCGGAGGTGAGTTCCTCCAAGAGACCGTGTTTGCCCCCGCGGACACCACTGACTTCACCTCGTACATGACTCCGCTGGCGGAGTCAGGAGCCGACGCGTTCCTCGTGACTTGGGCCGGCGGCGGGTTCGTCCCGTTGCTGCAAACTGCGATCGACCTCAGCGTGATCAACGACACGACGGTGCTCGGGTCGCCATTTGTCGACAACGTGGTGATGCCTGCGTTCTTCGGTAATGCGGTTGGTACGACATCGGTGATCCTGTATCACTATGGCGCGCCGGACAATCCGGCTAACGACTACCTGATCGCCAATCAGGCGGCCGTCGGAGGCACCAACCCCGACTTGTTCGACGCCGACGGCATGAACGCCGCGATGATGGTGGTCGAGGCACTCAAGGCCAGCGGCGGAGCGGCTGACGCCGACTCGCTCAAGGCAGCCCTCGAAGGCCTCAGCTTCGAAGGACCGAAGGGTCTCATCGAGGTCCGGGCGGAAGACCACATGGCCATTCAGGACATGTACGTCGTGACGCTGACGGGCTTCGATGATGCGGGTCCGCTCTACGAGAACGTGGCGACGGTTCGTCCTGAACCGCCCTGCTTGCTCGAGGGCGAGTTCACTGCCCGTTGCGGCGACCTGCCGGTTGGGTCGCTCGGCGGCTAAAAACACAAAGGTTGGGGGTGGCTGGTGCCACCCCCAACCATCACTTCCTGAAGGGAGGGCTGAGGTGAGCGTCATCCTGGAGACGCAGAACCTGCGGCGCGAGTTTGGTGCGCTGGTTGCAGTCGACGACGTAAACGTGAAGATCGAAGGGGGCACGCTGCATTCGATCATCGGCCCCAACGGGGCAGGCAAGACGACCTTCTTCAACCTCGTGAGCGGCACACTGAAGCCGACCGCTGGAAGAGTCTTCTACAAAGGTGAGGACATCACAGATCTGCCGGTCCACAGGACTATCCATCGTGGCATCGGAAGGTCGTTTCAGATCACCAACATCTTTCCCTTCCTCACGGTTCATGAGAACGTTCGGCTGGCTTGTCAGGCGCTGGGGCAGGACAGCTTCCGGCTCATTCGGTCGCACACCAAGTTTGGTGACTATCTCGAGCGGACGGAGGAGGTGCTTGCTCGCGTAGGTCTCGCCGACAAAGCGCACCACGTGGCGGCGACGCTCCCTCACGGGGATCAACGGAAGCTCGAGCTCGGCATGATCCTTGCTCCAGACCCGGAAGTGCTGATGCTGGACGAGCCTACGGCCGGCATGGCGGCAGAGCAGGTCCCTGAGCTGATGGACCTGGTGCAATCCATCCAGGAAGCAGCAGACAAGACGGTCGTTCTCGTCGAGCACAACATGAACGTTGTGATGCGCGTGTCCGACCGCATAACCGTTATGCATCAAGGGGCGCTGCTGGCCGAGGGCAC
>JASJEG010000229.1 GCA_030064765.1 Acidimicrobiia bacterium
AGTCGGTGCTGCCACCAGGTGCGCCGATCTTCGAGGTCGTAGGCAATGGTGATTGCCTGCACGATCACTTTGAGCGCGCGAGATCCTGACCACAGGGCCAGGATGACGCCGATCGAAAGGATGTCGGCCCTGCCTCGGGCCAGCAGGCTCTCGACGGCAGGCTGGATGACGTCATCGATGGTCGATTGCGTGAGCACGCCGGAGGCGGCATCGATGATGAATCGTTCCACCTCACTGACGGTGTCCGGTCCGAACCAGTCGCCGGAGTAGCTGAGGGCTCCCAACCCAACCAGCAGCAGGGGCGGCAGGGACAGCAGCAGATAGAAGGAGACCTCGGCCGCCAGTCCGGGTAGCCGGTCTTCGAGGGAGTCGTGGACCGTTCGTACTCCGAGAGTGCCGGCGGTGCGGAGCCGGTGGCGCCACGTGGTGTGCTGTGGCGTGGGGGTGGGGTCGAAGTCGGTCATGGCCTCACGGTAGGACGCCTTGCAATGAACCCAAACGTGACGTCCTTAGGTCCGCAGCTACCGCGCCTTGCGGTAACGGTTCACCGATAGTGGGGCGAAGATCGCAATGATGACGAAAATCCAGATGATTGTGTACAGCACTGCATTCTCCAACGGCCACGCGGTGGGCTCCGGCGTCCCCGGCGGGATGTTGCCGAACAGCTCACGGGCTGCCTGAGTAACCGCAGAGACCGGGTTCCACTCGGCGAACGTGCGCAGCACACCGGGCAGGTTCTCGGCCGGCACAAAGGTGTTGGCGACAAACGTCAGCGGAAAGATGACGACGAACGAAGCATTGTTGATCACCTCGACGCTGGGGACGAGCAGCCCCACGTAAGCCATAACCCATGAGAAGGCGTACGCAAATGCCAGCAAGAGGGCGAACCCCAATGCAGCGCTGACCAAACCCTCGTTGATGCGCCAGCCGACGAGGAGCCCGGTGAGCGCCATGATCAACAACGAGAGAACGTTGTAGATGACGTCGCTGGCGGTCCGGCCCACCAGGACCGCAGCACGCGACATCGGGAGCGCCCGGAAGCGGTCCATGATGCCCTTCTGCATGTCGTCGGCGAGGCCGGCGCCGGTGAAGGTGGCGCCGAATATCACGGTTTGAGCAAAGATTCCCCCGATGAGGAACTCCCGATACGAGCCGCCCGGGATATCGATCGAGTTGCCGAAGACGTAGGCAAACAGCAACACGAACATGATCGGCGAGATCAGCACGAACATCAGGACCTCGGGAACCCGGCGGATCTTGATCACATTGCGTTTGGCGATGACGTGGCTGTCGTGTGCAGCCCACATGAGGCTGTTCATACGCCCACCTTTTCTTCCTGTGAATCCAATCCCGACTCGGCCACATCCCCGGTCAGTGTCAAGAACACGTCGTCGAGCGTGGGCCGCCGCATCCCAACGTCGTAGACCGCGATGCCGGCTGCTTCCAGGTCGCGCAGCACATGGCGGAACTCGACGGATCCTCCCGACATGGGTGCGATCAGCTTGCGGGATCGTTCGTTGACCTGCACTTCGCCGCCGGAGAACGTGGCGAGTATGTCGCGGGCCTGCGCCACTGCGTCGGTCGTGGTGACTGTCACCTCGATACGCTCGCCGCCGATCATGGCTTTGAGTTCGTCGGCGGTGCCGTGGGCTATCTCCCGCCCGTGGTCGATGACAACGATGTCGTCGGCGAGTTGGTCGGCTTCCTCCAGGTACTGGGTGGTCAGCAGCAGGGTCGTACCCTTTCCGACCAGGTCCCGGATCACGCCCCACATCTCGGTGCGACTCCGCGGGTCGAGCCCGGTGGTCGGTTCGTCGAGAAACAGCACCGGCGGCTCGGCAACGATTGCGCCGGCAAGGTCGAGACGGCGACGCATGCCCCCGGAGTAGGTCTTGACCGGGCGGTCCCCGGCCTCGGTGAGGTCGAACCGCTCGAGCAGCTCCCGGGCCCGCACTCGGGCGCTATCTCGCCCAAGGCGATATAGCCGTCCGATCATGTCGAGGTTCTCAAAGCCGGTGAGGTTCTCGTCTACGGCGGCAAACTGGCCGGAGAGGCCGATTCGTTTCCGCACCTTGCCCGGACTCTTCACGACGTCGGCGCCGGCCACCGTGGCCGCACCGGCTGTCGGCCGGATCAGGGTCGTGAGTATGTTGACCGCTGTTGTCTTCCCAGCTCCATTTGGTCCCAGCAAGCCGAGGATGGTGCCCTCGGGCACGAAGAGATCGAGCCCGTCGAGGGCCTTCACTTCGCCGTAGTGCTTGACGAGACCTGTTGCTTCAATAGTGCTCATTCGTTCCCTCTTCGCAACAGTGCCCAGATTTGGATGGCAACGTTACAGCGAGTGGGGGACGGGATATGACGACGGGTCCACTTTCCATCCCGATCGATCGCGCCCACAATGGAGGTGTCAGAAGAAGAGAGGCGTGACAGATGCGCATCGAAGTACCGCACCGCTCCGAGCGATTTGGGGCTGTGCGGATCCATGGAGTTCAGGAAGTCTGGGAGCTCGACTCAGGTGGCGATGTCGGGGCCCCGGATGACCCGCAGGTCTGGCAGACGATCCATCACGTGCCGCGGGGTGCGATAAGCCAAATCGCCAAGCGGATGGCCATCGTCATCCCCGTCAAGGGAGAGCGGTTCAAGGTCCTCGACGGCGTGCTGTCGGGGATACCCCACGATTGTCTGATCATCCTCGTCTCGAACAGTGAGCGAGAGCCGGTCGATCGCTACCGGATGGAGAAGGAGACCGTTCGTCGCTTCTGCCGCCTGGCGCAGCGCAGCGCCCTGCTGATCCACCAGCGAGACCCCGGACTCGGTGCGGCGTTTGCCGAGGCTGGCATGGACGCACTGCTCGATGAGGACGGGTTGGTGCGCAACGGCAAGGGTGAGGGCATGTTGGTCGGCCTCGCAATCGCCAAACTGTCCGGCAGGTCGTACGTCGGCTTCATCGATGCTGACAACTACGTGCCCGGGGCGGTCTACGAGTACGTCCAGGCGTATGCCTCCGGCTTCCATCTCGCTGAGTCGCCGCATGCCATGGTGCGGATCAGCTGGCGCTCCAAGCCGAAGATCCAAGGTGGCAAGCTCTTCTTCAATCGCTGGGGCCGCAGTTCCCAGGTGACCAATCGTTTCCTCAATCTGTTGTTGTCGGCCTACTCGGGATTTGGCACTGAGGTGATCGCCACCGGAAACGCCGGCGAACATGCCATCAGCCTCGATCTGGCGCTGCGGATGCAGTTTGCTGCGGGCTTCGCCGTCGAGCCCTACGAGTACCTGAATCTGTTCGAGAGGTACGGTGGCGTCATCCCGTCGCCGGATCCCGACGTGATGCGAGAGGGTGTCGAGGTCTTTCAGATCGAGACCCGCAACCCCCATTTCCATGAGGACAAGGGCTCCGACCACGTACAGGAAATGCGCCTCCAGGCGTTGAACGTGCTTTATCACTCCCCGATCTCAGTGCCAGACGTGCGCAACGAGATCCTCGATTTCCTGCGCACGCAAGGAGTGATCGCCGAGGGCGAGGAGCCGCCACAGGAGTTGCTCTACCCTCCGATGGCGACGCTCGATTGGGACAGGTTTGGGCGCGTGCTCGGCGATAAGGGTGAAACCTTCCGCCAGATCGAGCATGTTGTCCCGACGTCGGTCCAAGTGCGAACTCCGATCCCGGAGATCCCTGACTCCGAATCGAAGGGTTGATGCAGCGGCCGCAAACTGTCGTCTTCACAGATCTCGACGGCACCTTCCTCGACCACGAGACTTACCAGCCGGGACCGGCGCTAGAGGCGCTCGAGGAACTGCTCGCTGTCGGGGTAGCGGTCTACTTCTGTTCAGCGAAGACTCGGGTCGAACAGCAAGCCATTGCCAACGAGTTCCGGGTCGACGTCGGTTTCGTCGTCGAGAACGGAGCTGCCATCTATGCCACTGCCGGCGCTGCCACGGTCTTCGGTATGCCGTATGCACAGGTGCGGGAGGCGCTCCACAACGCAGCAGCAGCCTGCGGGGCCGCGGTACGGGGCTACGGGGACATGGACGTTGCGGAAGTGATGGAACACACAGGTCTCGACGAGCGGCGAGCACAATACGCTAGGCAGCGGGAGTTCACCGAGAGCTTCGTCATTGAGAGCGGTGAGCCCTATGAGCTTTCGCAGGCAATGGGCGAGCTAGGTCTGCGCCTCCAGCGGGGATCGCGGTTCTGGACCGCACAGGGCGAGCATGACAAGGGCATGGCGGTCCGACACGTCACCACACAGCTTGGACCGAACGCCGAGTCGTTTGGTCTGGGGGACTTCGACAATGACCTCGAGATGTTGACTGCGGTCGATACCCCGATGCTCGTTCAGCAGCACGATGGAACCTGGCGCGATCTGCACGTCGAGGACATGGTGCGTCTCAGCGGCATCGGCCCGGTGGGTTGGTGCTCCGGCGCCGAACTCGTCCTGCGGCGCCACAACGCGAGATAACCGACTTGCCGGTCGATCCCCGGTATGGTGCAACGCGTTGCGGCGGATGGAGTCAACGTGAGCCTGGTCGTCTTTCCCTTCAAGACCGAAAAGCCTGAGGTCGTAGTCAACAACATCGATACCGCGGCCTCCCATGAGCGGGTGGACGAGGTGCTCTGCGTCGGTGTCGAGGAGGAGGAGACCTATGCGGCGATCGCAGCGGCGGCTCCCCACGTCACGGCCGAAACCGGCACACCGGTCAACCTGATCCTCCAAGACCGAATCGGGTCGCTGCGCCCCGGCAAGGGCGACGGCATGAACACCGCGCTTCAGTATTTCCTCGACAACAGTGATGCAGACCGGATCCACTTCTACGACTCCGACATCACGAGCTTCAACCAGAGCTGGATCACCAAGGCTGAGGAGTTCGCCGATCTGGGCTACGACGTGGTGCGCCACTACTTCCCGCGGGCGGCGACCGACGCCATGATCACGTGGTTCATCACAAGGGTGGGTTTTGCGGTGCTGTGGCCCCAGTCCGAGCTGCCCTGGATCGAGCAGCCTCTGGGAGGGGAGTTGCTGATTACCCGAGATGTCGTCGCTGACCTGGTGGCCGATGAGTCTGTGCAGGCACAGAGTGACTGGGGCGTCGACACCCTCTACACCTTCCGGATGATCCAGAACGAGGCCAAGATGTTCGAGGCGTATATC
>JASJEG010000230.1 GCA_030064765.1 Acidimicrobiia bacterium
CCAACTCCTCAACCAACGAAACCGCATCCGACCCAATCGACCCCGTCCAACTCCCCAACTCCTCAACCAACGAAACCGCATCCGACCCAATCGACCCCGTCCAACTCCCCAACTCCTCGACCAGCACAACCGAATCCACACCGGCCGTTCCAGCCCAGCTGCCCGGAGCGCTCTCTATGAGCGAGATAGCCACCGTGGTCTCAACGGAGTCGTCCGGCCCCGGCAAGTCCAGGGCTCTAACGAAGAACGACGCCATCTCTTCTCGGCTCAGTGAGCGGGTCGGACAGTAGTTGTCGTTATCAGGCGGATTGCAGCCCAGCGTGATGCCGTGGTTAGCCAGTTTGTTGATCGCGGCCTCGAAGGGGTTACCGTCGTCGTCAACGAAGAAGTCGATCTCGTCGGGGTTGTCGTATCCATAAGCGCGCACGAAGAACTCGGCAAACTCATCTCGGAGCAGCGGGTCGTCGGCGCAGAAGCTCTCCTCATCACATCCAAACGCCACACCTGCAGCCGCGAGCGCGTTGATATCGCCCTCGAAGATGCTCGAGCCGTCGTCGTTGAAGAAGTCGTCCTCGACAGCGGGAAGTTCCAGGTTCCTGCGCAAGAACGCAGCCATCTGGCCCCGGGTTATCTCACGACGCGGGCAATAGCGATCGTTGAGCGGAGGGTTGCACCCTCTGGTGATACCGGCTTCAAAGATCCTGTCGATGTTCTCCTGATGCACCGACTCCTCATCGTCACGGAAGTGCCCTGCGTAGTTGTCGTCGAGTGGCGCCTCGAGAACGATGGCAACGTCGACGTGCGGAGTTGGATTGACGACGGTCCCGGATGGGTCGTGCAACTCGAAGTGCAGATGCGAACCCGCCCACTCGGCGTTGCCGCTGTCCCCAACCCACCCGATCAGCTGCCCTGCGGTCACATGCGAACCTGACTCGAGGCCTTCGACTATGCCGTAGCCGAGACCGTCATCGGTCCCGGGAGTGTCATTGTTGAGGTGGATGTACCACGACTCCCAACCATCATCGTGGTGGAGAGCAAACGCGCAGCAGTTGCCACCGATTTCGTTGTGCATCCAGCCAATAGTGCCGTCGGCGACGGCTACTACTGGTGTCATCTTCTCGGCCATGATGTCGACACCGTGGTGAGAACGCCCGCCCGACCTTGGGGCGCCAAAGGTGTCGCTGTAGTGGTTCTCTCCGATCACCGGGAAGTACATACTTGCGCCATAGAGGTCGGCGGCAGCTTCCGGTGCACTCGGGGGTGAGGCCAGCGCACTCACCACGAGCAGAAGCGCGAGCGTGGCTCGCATGGTGCCGTTCATTTGTCTTCTCTCACTCGCTTCTCTGACTGCTACGCCACAGAAGCGTCGGCGGCTCTCCCGCGATGTCTGTCAGCCATCGCCTCGGGCAGACCACCCCTTGGGCTGCTCCGAACCGCCTTTATCGGCACACTCCGCCGCAAACTTGAACACTCTCAGTGTTCGATTCAGAATCCTACGTCAACAAACCGGGGCACTACCTCGAGCCACACTCGCCCCGGAGGTACGGTGAATTGCGCCCCCGAATCATCGAGGAAGACCCAACCGTCGGATTGGGCACTGCGCAGCCACTGTCCGGTACGCACCTCGCCGCCGTGGAACACCAGCACATCACCAAACCCGATCACATCGAATGTGGGCACGTCGGCCCCGGCGGTGTCGGTATAGCCGGCGGACCGCTGCGCCGCTTTGAGGACGATCACGGTGTCGGTCGAAAAGGCAGTCAGATCTGCCGGATCCTCGCTGAACTCGGGGAAGATCTGGTACTCGTCACCGCCAACAAGACGTGTGTACCCGGTCGTCTCGTCGTAACGCCACTCCACATCGGCCACCCCCGAGAATGGGATTTCGATCGAAGTCGCCGGATCGCCGGCGAGTGGAGCGTCACCAAATGGAAGAACTTGGACTGGCGGAGTCCCCTCGCCGGCCTCCTCCTCGATGAGCGGGATCGTGGCAACCAGGTGGTAGGGCTGGCGCCGCCCGATCTGCTGGAACAGGCCATCGGTCCCTTCATCGAGGATGTCTATGCCACCGGCGATCAGTTCTTGATAGACAAACCGCTGGCCGCCGGTGGTGACCAGGAAAGGCTTCCATGGCACGAGCAGGTCCGCATCGACCGGACGTACGGAGCGGATCGGGCCGATGACGTTCGGCTCGTTGTCGAAGAACATCGCAGTCAGACGGGTGAGTCCACCTTCGACCGGTGCCTCGATGATCAACTCGGCATCCTGGATCCCTATCGCCGGCCCGGCCTCCGGGCCATTGTCGACCTTCACGGCTACTACCCGATCGGTGCTGGCAGCAGCCAGCGGCTCGCCCGTGAGTGGGTTGCGGTTGATCGGAACTGGAGTTGGATCGTTGCCGTTATCGGCGGAGGGCGCAGTGGTATCTGGCGCAGTTGCATCTCCCTCGGCGATCGTGACCGTTGGTGCGACGGCCCCACCTGCTGCAGCCGTGGTTGTGGTGACCGCTGCTTCCGGCTCGTCGTCGCCGTCGCCGCCTCCGGCGAGAACAACGATCAGAACCAAGGCGAGCACTACGACCGCACCAACGCCGCCAAATAGGACGGGCTTGGCCTTGATCGTATCGATCAACCCACGAATCCCGGCACCCTCCGGCGGCTTTTGCTCCTCTACCACTACTCCACTCCTCCGTCAGCAGGGGCAGATAGTAGATACGGCCGAGTGCTAACACACCCATCAGCCAGATCTGCAGCGCTCCGGCCGGTCCTGGGTAGGCTGGTCTCATGTCATCCCGACCGCTAATGGCGATATCGGTCCTGGCCGCGGCCGCGGGCATTGTCGTGGCGATCCTCGGGTGGATCGAAGTCATCGAATGGGACCACACGGATTCGCTGGTTGCGATCCTGCTGTTCATGTCATTGTTCTGCCTTGGCGCCGCAGCCGTTGTCGGACTACGCCGCATCAGTCGGGACATGGAACTGCTGCGACAGCGCACCAAGAACACGGCCGAGAACACCATGCGGGCATCGAGCCGGATCGAGGAGGTGCGTCGCGAACTGATGCTGGGCACCTTCTCCCACCTCCCCGGTCAGGTGGGCCGCATCGAAGGACAGCTGCGTCGGGGATCAGGCGCGGCCGAAGAGACTCCGGGTCCAGTTGGAACAACGGTCAATGCCGTTTTCGATGCTGTATTCGTCATCAATCTGCCCGCCGACCAAGCCCGTTTTGCTCATGTGGCGGAGATGCTGACCGAGCACGGGATCGAGTTCGAGAGATTCCCCGCCAGCGACGGCGCAGACCCGCAGTACGACCTCGAGTGGGAACGCTACAGCACCAGCGGCCTGCAGCTGCCCCGGGAGCAGTACACCGGACAGCGTCTCATCGAATCCCGCGGCGCCTTCGGCTACCTCAAGACCATGGAGCGGCTACTCACCGAAGCCCAACAACGTGGGTTGGGGATGATCCTCGTGCTCGAGGACGACATCATGCTGCACAAGACGTTTGCAGAGCTGTTTACCGACATCTGGGCCGAGGTCCCCGGGGATTGGAAACTGGTGTACCTGGGAAGCGCCCAAGTAGATCGCGATAAGATCGTCCCCTTCGCTGCTCACCTCTACCACCCAGGAGCGATGGCCAACGGAAGCTACGCGATTGCGTTGCACAGCTCCGTGTTTGATCAGGCGCTCGCCGCCATCGAGAGGCTTGATTGGCCCTTCGACGCCGGGGCCCTTCGCGAGATAGATGCTGCGTACCCAAGCCAGACATTCGCAGTCGATCCCCCGCTCGTGATCGCCGATGTCTCCCGCAGTGCCATCAGACCGGGACGGGATCTAGAGGCACACAGCAGAAAGCACGGGTGGAACCTCGACGACTACGCCGCGCCATTCGTCGCAACTGACTAACCGGTGACAACATCGGCGATCGCCGCCGTGCCGTCGAAATCAAAACACAACCGGGCCACTCAGCGAAGCTGCTCAGCCTCAACTCCCTGCGTCGAGTCTGCGCAGCTCGTTCAACAGGTTCTGCAGCGCCTCGCTCTCCATCAGCTGTCGGGCTTCTCGAGCGTACGATCCCATATGGGTCGTCAAGACCACGTTCTCAAATCCGCAGAGCGGGCCGTCATAAGGCTCCTGGTCAAACACATCCATTGCGGCACCATCGAGCTTGCCCGCCTCCAGAGCATCGACCAGGGCTTCCTCGTCAACGACTCCACCGCGGGCGGCGTTGACCATGATGGATCCCGGCGGCAGAGCCTCGATCACTTCGCGACTGATGAGGCCCCGAGTCTCGTTGCTCAGAGGAACGTGGATGGTGAGCAAGTCGACGCCGGCTGCAAGGTCGGCGACCGAGAGCATCCGGTCGTACTCAGCCGTGGCCACGTTGGGGTCGTAGTAGATGACATCAGCACCAAACGCACTAACCAAGTCGGCGACCCGGAGGCCGACTCGCCCCAGCCCGACAATACCCACGGTGCGCTTTGCCAGTAACGACCCCATCAGCGCCTGCCAAGTGCCACCCCGCAGCAGCCGATCGGCTTCGGCGATGCGACGCAACGTCGCCAGGATGAGACCCAGGGTCATTTCCGAGACAGCGGCGGCCGGCGCGTTCGGGGTATTGACACACACGATGTTGTGGCGGGCGGCAGCCTCCTGGTCAACCGAATCGAACCCGGTTCCGCACCGCGAGATGACCCGCAGGGCGGGGTTTGCGCTGAACACAGGCTCGGTGAGTGGTTCCACGCCCGCAACCATCCCGGTCACTTCGTCGCTTGCCAGCAGCTCGCTCACTTCCTCCTCGGTCAGACGGCGGCCGTACTGGCTGCGCACGATCTCCCATCCGTCGCTGCGAAACTCATCGAGCAAAGGATTCGACATGTCGAAGTTCGATGTCGTGATGGCGATGGCGCGCTTGGCCATTGGAAGTCCTTTCGGCGCACTGGGAGCAGACAGGCCATAGGCTACCCTACGGAGGCCCGTCCCTATCAGCCGCACTGGAGCTAGATCACAATGGTCACGCTGCGCAACCAGATCGACAACGGCACCACCACAGTTGGGTCGTGGGTCCAGCTCGGTGACGAGTCGTTAGTGGAGATGATGGCAACCGGGCCTTTCGACTGGCTCTGTGTCGACCTGGAGCACACGACCAT
>JASJEG010000231.1 GCA_030064765.1 Acidimicrobiia bacterium
AAGCCCGATGGCATCGCTGTGATCCAAGGGAGGATCCGGCCGGGCGCGACGGGCTTTGAGTCGCAGCTGTCGACGCGGCTCGAACCCGGCACGTACATCTTCGATTGCGGCACAGGATTGGGACCTGATCGTGTGTGGCGGGCTGCGCTGCTGGAGGTAGTTGCGCCCTAGCTCGGCGGATGAAGTCAACATTTTCTTTCGAGACTCCCTTGTGGAGGAGGTGATCTAGGATGGCACGTCGAATACTCCCTCTGATGACTATGGCACTGTTAGCTTCGCTGGCGGCCTGCGGTGGCAGCGATGCGGATGCCGCTCCAACAACGACACTCGATGAGCAGGCTTTACCCGTGACCGAAGTGGACCTGGCGTATGCCACCTCGGCAGAGGGGCCGCTGACGCTCGATATGCACGCTCCTGTCCGGCCCGCCGATGCCCCGATCGTGCTCTATCTCCCTGGAAGGGGCCGAGACTCCGCACCGCCGTGGATTGTCGAGGGTCTGGTCGACGAGGGGGCGTTCGTGTTCGTCGTCCGATACGCGGCTACCGACAGCAGTCCGGAGAAGATCCTGGCCGACCACGGTGCCGACGCCGGGGCTCAGGCGCAGAGCGTTGCCTGCGCCATCCATTACGCCCGTTCCTGGGCATCGGACTTCGGCAACAACGACCCACTGGTGGTGCTGACCGGCTTCAGCAACGGCAGCGGCCTTGGAGCCCACACGGCTCTGTTCGGGTCCACGCTGGAGGAACGTTGGGATGAGTACGCCGCCCAGGGTGGCCCGCCCCGCCAGGTCGAATGCGAGATGACCGAAGGTTCAACGCATGTGGACGTCTTGGTCGGCATGGGCGGCAACTACGACGTGTTCGTGTCGATCTACGACGGGAAGTATGGGCGTACCTACCAGCAGGAGCTAGACCCCGAGCTTTGGGAGTTTCTGTCCAGCCCGATCGGAGCCAACCCGGATCTGAAGGTTCGCCTGATCCACGGCACCTCCGACTTCATACCCGTGGCGGACGCTGAGGAGTTCAAGGCACTGATGATCGACGCCGGCTACGACGTTGAACTCACCACCTTCGACGGAGGCCACGTGATAGCCCCCGACGAGGTTCTGTTCCCGATCGTAAGGGAAGTCCTCGGCCAATAGGCTCCGTCACGCGGCTATGCCACAGTCGGTTCTCCAAGGTACTCGCACTGCGGCTGCTTGCGGATTCGCTGCCACCTCAGCCCGAGTTTCGATTGCATCGAAACTCGAAGCTGATTTCATCAGCCGCGGACAGCCCCGTTGCTCTCCAGAACACCACGCAGGGCGTCCTTCTTGACGAGACCGCTGGTCCGCCAACGCGGGGTTATCTGGCCGCTCTTGTTGCGGCTCGGCCCGCCTTGCTTCGCTGCCCGCTGGCGGGCTTTCTTGGACTGCTTGGCGGGAGCTCGGCCAAGCAGGACGAAGGTCGGCGTTGACCGCACCTTGAAGGCTTGGGCTGCACCGGGCACCTTGCCAACGTCGACCTTGACGATGTGGGCGCTGTCGCCGTATTCGACAGCCAGTTCATTGACGATGCCGTCCATCACCTTGCAGGGGCTGCATCCAACCTGCATGAAATCGAGAAGGACGGGCTTGCCGGAGCGGAGCATGGGCTCCAGTTCATCCAGCGATTGCAGTTTGGTTGGCTTCGGTTTGCGCGAGAAGACGGCCATCAGGTTTGCCTCGGGTTGGTCAGTGCATCAACAAGCAAAGGATTATCTCCTATTCCCGGAGGAACGAGAATCACCAGGATCGTCCTCGCTCCATCGTCACCATGATCGGGGTGGAGTAGCGGGCGGCGAATACGTCCGGCGTCCAACCATTGCGCGCCATGAACTCTCGGTACTTGTCCACATATTCTGGCGATTCCGATGCGGCGGGTAGCTCGTCGGCTATCCGGGCCGTTCCCTCCACCGTCACGATTGCACCGCCCTGGCCGTTGCCATCGAGGTTGAGCGCCACCCGCGGGTTGGAGCGTATGTTGTCCACCCGGGCGGTGTCTGGCAGCGAGTAGACGAGCAGTTCGTTTCCCTGCCGTAGAAACCAAACGGGGGATGTCTGCGGTTGGCCGTTCCCGCGGACCGTGGTCAACCAGATGATCGGCTCACGATCGAACCGTTCCGTAGTTGCAGGCTTGTCTTCGAAAACCATGACGCTCCTTGGGCTCGGGATTCAGATGAAGACCAGGGCAACGATCGCTGCGACCACACAGTAGACCCCGAACGGTGACAACCCGCTGCGTCCGATCAGCCGTAGCAGAAAGGCGATCGCGGCATATCCGGACAACGCAGCAACTGCGACGCCTACCAAGATCTCGGCGCCGACGGTGGCCCCGGATTCGAACAGCTCCCTACCCTCGAACAAACCTGCTCCGGCGATCGCCGGAATTCCCAAGAGGAACGAATACCGCGCGGCCTCGTCGTCGGTGAGGCCTCGCAGCAGCCCCGTGCTTATGGTCGTCCCGGATCGGGAAACCCCCGGAATCAGCGCCAACGCTTGGCCAAAGCCCATGATGATCGTGTCGGCAACCGACACATCCTCAGTGGTCTTCCTACCGCGCGGCAGCCAGCGAGTTGCGAAGAGCACACACCCGGTGAGGAGGAGCGCGATTGCTACAGCACGGGGGCGGTCGTTGAGCCACTCGAATTGCGCCTCGAGAGTTAGGCCAAGGATGGCGGCGGGGATCGTGCCGACCAAGACAAGACCCAGCAGCCGCTTCCCCTTCTCGGTGAGCGTGGCAACCTCGACCACCTCACGCCGGAAATACAACAGGACGGCGACAAGCGTGCCCAGGTGGAGCATCGCCGAAGTGGCCAGATCCGGGGGATCCTGGCCGAGGAGAGCGGGCACCAGGACCAGATGACCACTCGATGAGATCGGAAGAAATTCGGTGAGGCCCTGGATAAGGCCCCAGAAGGCTGCTTCGAGCATGGAGCGGCAGGTTAACCGTTGGCGCGATCCGCGGCGTCTCCCTGGCCGATCATGACGACAAATGCGTCACTCGTCACGGTCTGGGCGGCGCGCAGGGCGTCGCCCGGAGAGAAGGCAACCATCGCCACGGTCTCGAAACCGTCGTCGGTCCCGCCGACTGTCAGGATCCCGTCAACCAACTCGCCCGTGATGCTATTGAGCAAGCGCAGGCGTGTCCCCGGTGCCGCTGAGACTGGGACGGGCACGGGTATCGACCACCATCCGGAGGGGATCGCCAACTCGGTGCTGAGACCGGGAAGTAGCGGATGACCGGCTGGGACATCGTGACCCGCGGCACCGGTCAGCGGTTCCTCCCACTTGGGTAGCAACCCCGCCGGAACGGTGCGCCACTCAACGAAGGTTGAAATCTCCGTACCTGCAGTGATGGTATTCGCAGCAAATGGATAGCTTTCGGTGTTCCCGCCACGAGCCTCTATGCCGAAGCCGAGGACTATCAGCAGCGCTGCAACCAACCAGCGAAGGTACGGAGGAGGACGCAGCCAGTACACGGCTCGAACGTAACGTCGCTCGGACGGCATGTGAAGACCCTCCCCGTGTTCCCCCCCTCCGAAGAGGGAGGGAGCCTCACGCAAGCAGGGGGAATGGTGGGGGACTTACGTTCGGCGCACGGGGAGGGAACCGTGAGAACTAGTAACCGCGAACAAATCCCAGCGCCGATGAGCGCAAGCCGACTGCAACCCACAGACACGAATTGACTCGATTCTGTGCCTCCTCAGCTATGGCCCATGGCGCGGAGAGAGTTCCCTAGCGCAAGTCTACGCTGCGCACTCTGCGTAACCAATGATTTTGACCGTCGAAGTTCTTGTTGCGCCTGCTCCTAGACTTGCCTTCCTGTGGACACCGCTATCGCCCTCGTTGTTGCATATGCGATCGGAAGTGTTGACTTCGGCGTGATCGTGCCCCGCATGCTCGGCGTTGACATCTACGCCCACGGCAGCGGTAATCCAGGCGCGTCCAACGTCATGCGGACGATCGGCAAGAGAGCAGGCGCAGCTGTCATGCTCGCCGATGCCGGCAAGGGAGCCCTGGCAGCGTTTGTTGGTTCATGGCTGGTGAGCGACGAGATTGGCTTCTGGTGTGCCCTCGCCGCCGTAGTTGGTCACGTGTTTCCGATCTGGCACAGGCTGCGCGGCGGGCGAGGAGTGGCAACCGCAATTGGTGCTGTCTTATGGCTCGAGCCGTGGTTTGGCCTGATTCTTGCCGTGGGTTGGGGGGCAACGGTCGTCTTGACCAAGACGGCGTCCCTCGCGTCACTTGGAGCCATGGTCGTCTACGTTCCGGGCTACGCCCTCTTTGGCTGGAGGGGTTGGCCTCTGCTGGCGGCGGCGCTGACGGCCGCGCTCGTTGTAGCTCGACACGCTCCCAACATCCGCCGTCTCATCAGTGGCCGCGAGCAGACAGTGGAGACCTCATGAAGCCGCTGCGAGAAGCCCAGCGCGAGGTGCTTGCTGCGATCGATCCTCTCGAGTCGGTCGCGGTGGCCTTGGCCGACGCCCGCGGGCTGGCGCTGGCAGAGCCGGTGGTGGCTCGACACGACCTTCCTCCGTTCGCCAACTCTGCGATGGACGGGTACGCCGTGCGGGCCACCGACGTAGCCGCCGCGCCGGTCACCCTGACGGTCATCGAGGATGTCCCGGCAGGCAGCGTGCCGACCAAGCCTGTTGGCCCGGGCCTGGCGACGAAGATAATGACCGGTGCCCCGATGCCCGACGGAGCCGACGCTGTCGTCCCTGTTGAGCTAACGGAGCCTGGGGAGGGCATGGTTGTCATTCGGACCGGAGTGTCGGTTGGAACGTCCGTGCGGCCGGCCGGTGAGGACGTCGCCACCGGGACCGCAGTGCTGCAAGCTGGGGAGCGCCTGACACCGTCTCGGCTTGGCGTGTGCGCGTCGCTGGGCTATCACGCTCCACTCGTGGGTCGCCGACCCCGGGTGGCGATCTTGTCCACCGGTGACGAGATAGTCCCTCCGGAGACAGACGAGCTGGAGCCAGGCAAGATCCGCGACGCCAACCGATTTACGCTGGCAGGTGCGCTTGAGGAACTCGGGGTTGAAATGCTCGACTTCGGCATCGTCGGTGACGATGAGGCGATACTGAGAGCCCACCTGGCCGAAGCAGCGGCTGCGG